>CAMCZE010000033.1 GCA_945885655.1 Bacteriovorax stolpii
ATGAGTTTATAGGCAAATAGACAACCAAACGCTGAGTCGGCCTGATCAATGATAATAAACATCCATTTATAGTTTTTAGAAGTTTGCCCTTCCTTCACACCTAGCCGTCGTTTGACATACGAATTTGGAAGCTCGGCCAAGCAATATCCAAGGCCCAGTAGTACAGCGATTAAAACTGGCGAATGTTGGGTAAATACCTGGCCATTTATATCAAATATCATCTCTAGCTGACGCGACACTATCACACCGGGAAAAGTAGCAAGGGGCATTATAAAAAACCCTCTCCATGTTTTGTTTTGTCCAAACCATCTTTGATGAATAGGTTTATTAAAGTAAGATAAGATATTCTTCTTAACTGCAAACATGTGAATGACTCCCCCGAAGATCAGGGGCACTGACAGTAAAAGAATGCGGAGATAATCTCCGTTACAGGTTAAACTTTGTTCCATAAGAAGATTATATGCTTAACAATGAAAATCGCTACCTTTTCAAATTTGCCTGGAGAAGTATTCAGCGGAATGCTGGCCGAAGTTTTTTTATTGGTTTCTCCGTTTCATTAGCCGTAATGATCGCTGTGTGGGTGGTTTCCGTATTTGATGGACTCAATTATCAGATTGAAAAGGCAGTGGTAAATACCAACGTTGGTTTTTATCAAGTGCAAGAACCGACCTACGCAAGATCCACCGATGCTTCAAAACCTCAGCCTTATTCGGGTGAAGTTTATGAAACCATTCATCGTCTTCCCATAAAATCTGCTTCCCCCGAATTAGTTTTGGATGGAAATATATCTACTCCTGAAGGTGCTGCAGGCTTAGTGGTTTTAGGCATTGAACCTGAACTGCACAAAAAATTTCTTCCTATTCATCGTAAGATGATCCAAGGTGAATTTTTGACGAGTAAAGACTTAAACAGTGTTGTTATTGGCCAGGAGCTGGCCAATATTTTCAAGTATCATGTAGGAGATCAGATTGTTCTGAATTATCAAGATACCAATGGAGAACTTCGTTCTGAAATTCTTATTATTAAAGGAATCTACCACTACAATAGCAAAGCTTTTGAGAAACGTTATGTTTACACTAATCAACAAACCTGGCAGACACTCTTTTTAAATCAATATCACGATCAAATCCTCTATAACCGTATTTCAATCATGACCGACGGACTTAAGAGTGAGCCTATGTTTCGTGACGACATTAAAAAAACCGGCATGGAACTTAAAACATGGAAACAACTTAATCCCGAGATGGCCGTAGTGTTAGATTTTCATGATGGCATGATCAAATTCTTTTTTATCATCATTGGTCTCACGATTACCATGACCATTATGACTCCGGTCCGCATGTTATGGCAGGAGCGCTACAAAGAACTTCGAATGATGAGTATCCTTGGGGTTTCTGCGAATAAGTTCTGGAAGATTGGTATATTTGAAGTTTTTCAAATGATTATTCTCTCTTCTTTTGCCTCATCTCTTTTTTTGATTATCCTTATTGGCATCCAGTCTCATACAGGAATTGATTTTCGTTCCCTAAATGACGGTGTTGCCATTGAGAGGGCCGGCATTAAACTTCCTGGCATCATCTATCCGATTCTTTCTGCAGATCAAATTGTAATAACCTTCACTTTTGTAATTTTCGTTCTGAGTGTGAGTTACCTCTGGTCCATATATCGCACACTCACTCGACTTGAGGCTGAACTATGAGAAGTCTCGCATTCTTAATTAAATTTAGTTACAGAAACCTATGGCGTGCTCCAAAAAGAACGATCATTATGGTTTTAAGTTTGAGTTTAGGCACAGGATTCATCATCTGGGACCTTAACTTCGCTTATTCAGGCTCCAAAGAAGTGATGAAAGAGTTTTTATCTCAGTATGCAGGCCAATACCATATTACACACCCTGAGTATTATAATAAAGAAAGCCGCAAACGTTTTAATAATTATAAAACGATCACTGATGAAGTGATTGAAGACAAAACTCTTTTAGAAAAATCTTCCCGTCGTGTGACAGCTCCAATTTTTATTTCAGGAGAAAAGAAGACGTTAGGGGTTTTACTCACAGGACTTGAAATTGAAAAAGAAAAAAAGATTTCTACTCTGTATGAATCAGTCAATGTTGGCCGTTTTTTAGACCCCAACAATAGAAAAGAAATCATTCTAGGTAAAAAACTTGCGGAAAGAATTGAAGTAAAGATGGGTGATGAAGTCGTTGTCATCGGTCAAGCCTTGGATGGTTCTGTGGCCAATGACCTTTTAACTGTCGTGGGTCTCATGGACTTTGGCGGTGGAGAACTTGAAGAATCACTGGCCTTCACTCAATATGAAAGCGCGCAAGAACTCATGGCGATGAATAGTGACACCTATCATCA
This sequence comes from Bacteriovorax stolpii, assembly GCA_945885655.1. Classification (GTDB taxonomy): domain Bacteria; phylum Bdellovibrionota; class Bacteriovoracia; order Bacteriovoracales; family Bacteriovoracaceae; genus Peredibacter. Next base: position 2,364 of record CAMCZE010000033.1, read on the forward strand.
GCGAGTCAATTTTGAGCTCGAAGAAGAAACCTTACCTCAATTTAAAAATGCTGTGGCCACCAGGTGGGATGAAATTCTCCCTGAGATCGGAGTGTCTGTTCGATTCATTGACAGTCTGACGTGGATGGTTTCTGTTATCATCGTCTTAGTTATCAGTCTTGGTCTCTCTAACACATTAATGATCACTTTTTTTGAGCGAGAACAAGAGTTTCAAAGTTTAAACATTATCGGTGCCAAGACAAGCTGGATTACTAAATCTCTGATGATCGAAGTTTTTATCATGGGTACAATTGCAATCTTTTTCGGGGCCATTATTGGACACCTCGCCACCATCTATTGTTATTATCATCCGATTAACTTACAACTCTTCACTGGTGGTAAAAATATCATCATGGGGGGCATGACTATTCAACCGCTGGTGCGTCTCTCTCCGGTTATGAGTTATTACTGGCAAGTTCCTCTAATGATCTATTTTTTCCTGAGTCTAACTATGATTTATCCTTTGATCCGTGTGATCCGTAGGAGTTCCTATGCAATTTGAATTAAATAACGTCGACAAGGTTTACCAATCCTCAGAGGAAATTAAGGTTTATGGTGCTAAAAACATCAGCCTCAAAATTCCAGAAGGTGAGTTCATGGCCCTTGTTGGTCCGTCCGGATCTGGAAAAACGACTGTACTCAATCTTATTGCAGGTCTCATTATTCCTACTGCCGGATCTTTAAAACATGGTGATCAAGACATCACTTCTATGTCACTAGAAGAAAGAACAAAACATCGTCTGGATTACATGGGATTTATATTCCAAGACTATCAACTTCTTCCCATCCTTAAGGCCAGTGAGAATATTGAGTTTCCGTTACAGCTCAAGGGACTAAGTGCCTCAGAAATTAAAGATCGAGTGGAGTGGGCCTTAAAACAGGTTGGACTTGAAAAAATGGGACACCGTTATCCGAAACAACTCTCTGGTGGACAACAACAACGTGTCTCCATAGCACGTGCCATTGCTGGAAAACCTCAATTGATCCTGGCCGATGAGCCTACAGCAAATTTAGATTCAAAAACGGCTCAAGAGATCATCGAACTCTTTAAAAAATTAAATCAAGAATTTAAACTGACTTTTGTTTTTTCTACCCACGATCAACGTTTAATTGATCAGGTGAGAACGGTTCTTTATATCAAAGATGGACAAATTACAGAGGTAAAAAACAATGCTTAGAAAAATATTTGGTAAGGAATTCGTTTTCTGTGTGGCGCTCGGTACTGGTGTTAATAATCCTGATGAATGGATGAAGTACGCTGAAAAAGAAATGCGTGGAGACAGCTCTCATGCAGAAATGACAATGACGATCCAAACTCCTAACTGGACTCGTACCCTTGAAATTGAATCAGATGTTAAAGGTAAAAAAGAAGCCTTAAGCACCATCACTTCACCAGCTAAAGAAAAAGGAATTCGAACCCTTCGTCTTGATAATAATATGTGGAACTACTTTCCAAAACTTAAAAGGAAAGTGGCCGTATCATCTTCTATGCTTCTTGCAAGTTGGATGGGATCAGATTTCACAAATGATGATATTCTTAAGGCTTCATCAATGAATGAAGACTATGACCATAAGTTCGCACAAGATGATAAGGAATTTAAAGTTATAGAAAATACTGCAAAAAATAATTCTAAAGTGATGTGGCCAAAAATTGTGGCCTATGCGTCTAAAAAAGACTGCCTTCCCCGTATGTACAAGTACTACGACAAAGAAAATACATTAAAACGTGTACTTTCTTTTGATAACATCAAAACCTTTGATGGCCACATAGTTCCGACTCTTTGGATTATGAAACCGGAGGATGACGCGACTAAAAGTACCACTATCGTTTATAGGAGCCTAAAGTTTAATACAAACTTTAAATCATCACACTTTTCTCAAAAAAACCTTACAGGTAATTAATGAAATTACTCTTTATTGCATTCATCTTATCAGCTCCAGCTTTTGCCCAGTTTGAACATGACTTATCTGGCAACATCGAAGCTCAAGGTCGTCACAGTCAAAACAATGAGGCTTCTCGTGAAGAACTTTTTCAAGACTGGAACCGAGATGACTTTTATCTGATGTACGGAAATCTTAACGGCAAGGCTTCTTATAATAACATAAGACTTGAAAGTAATTGGTTTGCCCGTCACAGTAAGTCTTCTTTGTATGAAGGTGGGTTTCTTGCTACTCAGGCCTATACTTTCCCTAATAGACTGGTGGTGCGGGACATGTTCCGTATGCAACATATAAAACAAGAAGACGACTATAAAACGGAATCCATATTAAATAAACTTCTTCTCGGTGTAGACTTTGAAGAAAGTCGTTTTGTTTTTGGCCGTATGTACATTAATTATGGTTTGGGTGAGATTTTTAATCCTATTAACCCCTTTAACCAACCAACGGGTCTGACGGCAATTTCTCAAGTGGCCCAAGGAAACGATGGTGGAAGTGTCACTTATTTTGCGAGTGATAAACACACCGTTGATCTTTATGTTTTAGGAGATAAATCCATCAATAATTACGATGGCTCCATTGATCGCACGATCTGGGTTCATGGTGAAGTTCAGGCCACAGAAGACTTAAACATTGATTATGTTTTTGGTGATGATCAAAAACGTTACAAGGGTGGAGGTCAAGTTAGTTATCAATTTGAAGAGGCCATGCTTTTTTCCCAAATTTTTTATCAAAGTCACACCACTCATGATGAAATCTCTCAAAACTTCTGGGATGCTCTTTTGGGTTATGATGAACAACTCACCAACAAATGGCATCTTCGCCTTGAAACGGGTTATCAGAAAAAAAATCGTTTTCAGAACCCTCTGGTTTTTGGTGACCGCTTTTTACCAACCGAGTATTTTGTGGCCCTTGCTAACCAGTACGAAATTCATCCTTTGATTGAAATCAACGGCACCATCATCAACGACGTTAAAACGGGTTTTACATATTTTATCACCAAAGGCATTTTCAGTTTAGGCAGCAACGTTGAAGCCGAAGTGTTTGCTTTTTTACCGGTGGCCAAAGGTAGTGATCCAGAAAATATATCTCAGAAGTTAGTCACAACGGATGTAGGCATGGCACTAAGAGCGTTTTTCTAGAATTTCTACGACTCCGGTCTTACCATTCATTTTTATCTTATCGCCATCTTGAATAATTTCCGTGGCATGCATCAGATTTAAAATCGCGGGAATTCCGTATTCACGTCCAATAACCGCCGCATGAGACAACAAACCACCCACCTCTGTCACGACACCACCAACTCGCGCCAACACCGGTGTCCATCCTGGATCTGTGAAAACCGTTACAAGAATATCTTTTTTGGTGAGATGACTTGTTAGATGTATGTCCACAATCACTCTGGCAATTCCAATGATTTCACCAGGGCTGCAGCCTAGTCCTACTAAGCTTTCATCCATTGATTTTGTCATTGGCCTAATCATGCCTCCAAATTCGTTAGGAGCTTTGAAATTCTTATAACCTTGATAATGAAGTTTTCTTATTGAAATATCGGGTAAACCTTTGTTCACATTCTTAATTTCAGAAAGGTGAAACATAAATACATCTAGATCTTTGAGCTCAAATCTCTTAGCAAACTCTAAAATCCCCTGACGTAAAAGATAATACGCACGCGTTGAATAACTACGCATCTCCTCTCTCATTCGGAGAAAGTTTCGTGATGTTTTAAGCATACGTTCAAATTTGCCACGTTTAAATCCTGCAGATTCTGAAAGCCTTAAATATGTTTTATGAAAATGTCCTACGACTTCATTTGTCGCTATAAAATCTCTTACGAGACCATCTACCCATTTTTTATTCTCTCCCCAACGGGCAACAGTCAGATCCAACTCGGCTGGACCATGGTGATAATGAACTTTTAAAAATTTCTCGCGCTCAACAAAATATGACTCTGATTCAAATCCATACAAATCCGAAATACGCCGAAGCTCGGCCAGCCCGCTCTGAACGTCTAAGTGAGACACTCCATGCAACTCTCCCATCAAATCGATCATATCACCTGGAAGATATCCAGGAAGCTTTTTTAAATAATTCCTGAACTCACTCTGATAATTGGCATTATTATAAATCGTTCGAAAATAACTCGTTTCCGTTTGTTGTTGAAACTGAATAACGTCTGACAACCACTGGAAAAAATCGCCTTTTTTCTTTTTAAATTCGGCATCTTTTTTCTCAAATGTTTCTCTAAACTGGTTCACCATGAGTTCGCAGTCCCGAAATTCCTTATGTAATCCAATTAATACAGGAATCGCATTAACCACCGCTGCTAATGATAAAGAAGTCACATGAGGTCCGGCCTCTCCATAATCTTTTTGAATTCCCAGATCTCGGTCAAAATCAACTTCTTTAAAATCAGGGAGTTTCCGAAGCCCCTCTTTGACCGCACTGGCATTCCAATAAACTCTTCCATAAGAATAATAAGTCCACTGTATTTTTTCATCATTCGGAATGAGCTTTATTTTTTTAAAATAATCGCCCATAGAAGAACTCACGGCATCTCGATAAATGGAATACATGAGTGGAGTGCAAACCCTGGCTGAAACTCCGCCGTCTTTAAAATCAGCATTTGTTATTTCAGGATAATCTTCTCGTGGAAAAAAAGTTGTAATGGGTCTTGATTGAAGAATAAAAATCTCATCTTTCTCATCAATGGCCCATTCAATATCTTGAGGAACTTCAAATTTTGCTTGAATTTTAATTGCCGTGAACATCATTTTTTTTAAAAGAGTCTCATCAAGTAAAGTGCCTTCAGCATTGACTTCATGGCTTAAAATCTTTTGATGAATCCAGTTATAATGACAACGAGTGGGCGTCACATGTCCTGATACAAGTCTCTCGCCTACACCCGTGCAATACTCTACGTAACATTCTTCTTCTTTCCCGTTTGTAGGATTAAGGGTGAAAAGAACTCCTGCCGCTTTTGCATCCACCATCTTTTGAACCAAGACACTCATATGCAATTGATCACTATTTGCTTTAATGCCTTTTGTTTTAAGATAATCTTTAACTCTGTGAGATGAGCGGGAGTCAAAACATTGTTTAATAGTCGATTGCAGTTCTTCGTGATTTTTGACAAAAAGAAAAGTCTCGTAAAGACCCGCAAAACTGGCGTTTGGCAAATCCTCCATCGAACAGCTTGAACGGACCGCCACAGGAAAACCACCTATTTTCTTAATAGGATCTGATAACTCACTATTTTCTGCCTGAAGAACAAAACCTGCTGGAACCGGAAAACCATCCTGTTTCAACTCATGAAGCTTGGCCGCCTTCCCCCCAAACAACTTAAGGATCTTTGCATCCAACACTTTTTCGCCTAAATAGCTGATTTCCAACATGGGACTAAACCTTTAAAACATTGAGTGATCAAAGTGTTTTATCAAAGTTTAACACCTCGCGCAAACATAATGCATAGAACTGTGAATTATTTGACTTTTCTCTTAATTTACCTTAAAAAGTACCTCTCAAAATAAACTCACCTAGGGATTAAAGTAGGACTCGTCCTCCCCGCCAGGTGGTATCTCTTAAGGAGTTCTCATGTATACGGTTGTAGAAATCAAAGGACACCAGTACAAATTGTCTGCTGGCGATCTTATTGACGTTGAAAAAATTGAAGCTGAAGTTGGTGCAACTTTAACTTTCGATAAAATTCTTCTTGTTGGTGGTGCTAAGACTATCGTTGGTGCTCCTGTTGTTGGTGGTGCTAAACTTACTGCTAAAGTAGTTAAACAAGGTCGTACTCGTAAGATTATCGTTCTTAAACGTAAGCCAGGCGCTTACCGTCGTAAGAATGGTCACCGTCAGTGTTTCACTGGCCTACTTGTGACTGAAATCAATGATGGCCAAGGCGGAGTTGCGAAAGCAGAAGCTAAGACTAAAGTTGCTAAGAAGTAATTAAAAACGAATTCAAATTAGGAGATTAGATATATGGCACATAAGAAATCGGGTGGTAGTACCTCCAACGGACGTGACTCGAACCCAAAAATGCGTGGTGTTAAAAAATTCGGTGGTGAAGCTGTTGAAACAGGCATGATCATCGTTCGTCAAAAAGGAACTAAGTTCCATCCTGGTCCAGGTGTTAAGATGGGTCGTGATTTTACGCTCTATTCTATGACTACAGGTAAAGTAAAATTCGGTTTTTACAATAAAACGATGAAAATCGTATCAGTTATTCCAGCTTAATTGATCTTTAAAGATCTTTAGGATACAGAGGGGAGCTAATAGCTCCCCTTTTTTATTTGAGATATATGAAATTCATAGATGAAGTCGATATTGAAGTTGTTTCAGGTGCCGGTGGCAAAGGTTTCGTTGGTTACCGCCGCGAGAAGTATGTCCCCACAGGTGGACCTGATGGTGGCGATGGCGGCCCAGGCGGAAACGCATACTTTGAAGGTGATGAGGGTCTTAATACTCTTATGCATTTTAGAGGACTAAAAACGTTTCGTGGCGAAGAAGGCGGAAACGGCGGTGGCTCTAATATGACAGGAGCAACGGGGAATGATCTAGTTCTCAAAGTCCCAGTAGGTACTCTTATCTATCATCTTGAAACAGGTAACCTCCTCCATGATATTACAGCTCACGGGCAAAGATATTTAGCTGCTGAAGGTGGGCGTGGTGGTAAAGGAAACTCATCTTTTAAAACTTCTGTTAACCAAACTCCAAATTTTGCTCAAAATGGTGAACCTGGAACTTCAATTCCTATTCGTCTTGAACTAAAGCTACTGGCCGATATCGCTCTTATTGGTTTACCAAATGCAGGAAAATCAACTTTGATCAGTGCTATCAGTGCTGCTCGTCCCAAGATCGCTGACTACCCTTTCACAACGCTTGAACCAAACCTTGGAGTGGTACAGCTGGGCGAAAAATCAATTGTTGTTACAGACATTCCTGGTCTTATTGAGGGTGCTGCAGATGGAAAAGGTTTAGGAATTAAATTTCTTAAACACATCGAAAGAACTTCGGCCCTTGTTCATCTTATCGATTGTTCAATGTTCTTAGAAGAATTTGAAGCGGTTGAAGCGTACATGACTGTAAGAACTGAGCTTGAGAAATACAATATTGAGTTACTAAATAAAAAAGAAATTGTTTGTTTGACGAAAATAGATGCCATGACTGAAGAAGAAATTGAAAAGTTTCGTTCACACATGGAGGAGCAGATTGATCGTAAAGTACTTCCGATCTCGGGAATATCTGGACGTAATATCGATATCCTTAAACAGATTATGTTAAAAACCAAAGAAGTCATCGAAGAAGAAAAGAAGAAAGAAGGATCCCATGGCCGTAAATGAGTATGTAAACGTAGAAGTAACTAAGATTGTCTCAAACGATGCGTTTGAATTTCCTTTAAATCATGCAATGGCAACTGCTTGGATCCTTGCAAATTTTAAGGGCGATAACCTAAAAATATTCGACATGAGAAAAACGAGTTCTCTATGTGACTTTTCGGTCATTGCGACTGCACAAAACGTTACGCAAGCTCGAGCAATGGTCGATGAAATTTCTAATAATCTTAAAATTCAAGGTGCTTCAATTCTTTCTTACGAAGGTTATGAATCAGCTGACTGGATTCTTTTAGATACAGGGGATGTGATCATTCACGTTTTCACAGGTCCGGCCCGTGACGTCTATGATCTTGATCTCGTATTTGCAAAAAACAAACAAGTTAAAATCCCTGACGAATTTTATTTTGGTAAACCAACTACTGTTGTAGCTGAAAAACCAGATCTTAAAGGTTATTTCTAACCCATGGCCGAACGTCGGCCAGGTCGCCAACTTAACCTTATCGTTGTTGGCAAACTCAAAGATTCGCACCTTGAAGCTGTAGAACAAGACTACCTTAAACGTATCAATAATCCTGAACTGCTTATTCATGAGCTCAAAGCATCTGCAGAGAATAAAGAAGCGGAAGGCGAAGCTATTCTTAAAAAAGTCCGAGATCTCTCCCAAGGTGGCAGTGGCCACATCGTCATCATGACGGAATGGGGAAAACAAAGCACATCAGTCTCCTTTGCTTCGTGGACGCGGCAGCTCTTAGAGCGCCATGCAAAAATTTTCTTCGTTATTGGAGGAGCCGAAGGTTTTTCTGAAGAAGTATTAAATCAATGTCAGGAACGGATTTCCCTTTCCGAGCTGACCTTTCCCCATAAAATAGCTAGAATACTCTTAGTAGAGCAGTTGTACCGGGCGCAAACAATTCGCATCGGTCACCCTTACCATAACTAGGGATAACGAGGGGCCTTTAGATGCATTCAATTCAAGGATTAAGTTCACGACTCCTTTTAGTCATCATGGATGGTTTTGGCCATAATCCAGCAGACCTTCATAATGCTATTCTTCACGCAAAAAAACCAAATCTAAAAGACATCTTTGATCATTATCCTTTCACGACCATTCAACCTGGCGGTGAAGCTGTGGGACTTCCTAAAGGTGTGGCCGGAAATTCTGAAGTAGGTCACCTCAACTTAGGTGCGGGCCGACCTATTCGTCAGGATCTGGTTCGTATCAATGAGGCCATCTCAAACAATACTCTTAAAGATATGCCTCGAATGAAAGAACTGATCGAAAAAGCAACATTGGGAAATAAACGTATACATCTTATGGGCCTTCTTTCTGATGGCGGAGTTCATTCTCACATTAATCACTTAAAAGAGATTTTGAAAATTTTAAGTCCGCACTCTGATTTAAGAATTTATCTCCATGCTTTTATGGATGGAAGAGATACTGCCAAGGATAAGGGTGTACTTTTCACTAAAGAAATCCTCCAGTGCCCAGGATTTATTTTCGCAAGTATGCAGGGCCGATCTATCGGTATGGACCGTGACCGTCGTTGGGAAAAAATTGAACATGCATTTAAAATGATGACTGGGAATGGTGAAAAAACAAATCTCAAGCCTGAAACTTATATTCTTAATGAATATAAAAAAGGCATCTACGATGAGTTTATCAATCCTGTTCTTTTTGCTGAGGATGGCGCCATTCAAGATGAGGATGCTGTTTTCTTTTTTAACTATCGTCCTGATCGCGCCAAAGAGATAACTCTGGCCATGATGGATCCGAAATTTAAAGAATTTCCAGTGACGATGACTCCTGGATATTTTCTTTGTATGTCACCTTATGTTCCTGATGAATTACCAAATCTTCCTCTTCTTTTTGATAAAGAAAAAGTCAAAGGCACACTTTCCGAGTATCTTTCGAAATTGTCTCGTAAACAATTTAAGATTGCTGAGACTGAGAAGTATGCCCATGTAACTTACTTTTTTAATGGTGGAGAAGAAAAAGCTTTTGACGGTGAAGAACGCTGTTTAGTTCCATCTCCGAGAGATGTGGCCACTTATGATCTTAAACCAGAAATGAGCGCTTACGAAGTCACTGAAAAATTGAGTACGGCCCTCCATGATAAATCTTTTACTTTTTATCTCGTCAATTTTGCCAATCCTGACATGGTTGGCCACACAGGTAACTATGAGGCCACATTGAAGGCCATTGAAACCGTTGATCATTGTGTTGGAAAACTTAAGGCCATTTGTGATGCGGAAAATATCACGATGTTAATAACGGCCGATCACGGTAATGCTGATCAAATGGAATATCAGGAGGGAGGAGTTCACACGTCTCACTCAGACTCTGAAGTCCCTTTCTGTATCATGCATTCAAAACTTCGTGATGTGGATATCATGCTAAATAGCGAAAGCAAGATGATGGCCTTAAAAGATGTTGCTCCAACAATTTTAAAAATATTAAATATACCCAAGCCTAAAGATTTTACGGGTCATCCTATTTTCGTCTAAGGAAATTTTATGTCTATCATGCACATTGCTTTACTTTGTTCTGGCGGGGATGCTCCTGGGATGAATTGCGCTATCAGGGCCGTGGTGAGAACTGCTCTCTTTAACGGACTTCAGGTAACAGGCATCAAACGTGGATATGCAGGACTTCTTAAAGGTGAATTTCATCCGATGAACCTCTCTTCTGTAGGTAACATTATCCAGCGTGGAGGAACGATCCTTCAAACATCACGCTCTCCAGAATTCATGAAACCCGAAGGCCGTATCAAAGCGGTAGAAATCCTTCGCGCTCAAGGTATTAATGCTTTGATCGTGATAGGTGGGGATGGATCATTTAATGGTGCTAAGGCCCTTTGGGATGAACATCAGTTTCCAGTGGTTGGAATTCCTGGGACCATTGATAATGATATTTCAGGTACCGAATATACCATTGGATTTGAAACAGCGGTTGAAACGGCGATTGAGGCCGTAGATAGAATCCGTGACACCGCTCACTCACACGCTCGAACTTTTTTAGTGGAAGTAATGGGAAGAAATTCTTCGGCAATCGCACTTAAAGTTGGCGTCTGCACCGGGGCCGAGAACGTTCTTTTACCCCATGATAAGGTCAACCATCAAAAAATCGTAGATGATATTCAAAGAGGGATGGCACGCGGAAAAGAATCTTCGATTATTATCGTGGCCGAAGGCCCTGTGGCCGGAAGAAGTTATGAAATCCAGAAAGTCCTGAAAGAAAAATATAAGTTAGATGCCCATGTTGCTATCTTGGGCCACATCCAGCGTGGCGGTTCTCCTATGGCCGATGACAGATTCATTGCTTCACAAATGGGTCATCTTGCCGTTCAAACCATTATGGAAAAGAACTACCCTACAGTGACTGTGGTTAAAAATGGGAAAGTTACTCTGGCGACTCTTGAAGACTGCACACAAAAAGCTGATTATAACTTTATCGAGTTTCAGAAACTGGCGCAGACTCTTTCCATTTAAAACTCAAATCCGCCACCTGTCCAAAAAGATCCTTTCCGTCGATGATGCCATTAGGACTGTCAATTCCTGTGGTCGAAGAGATCAGATGGAGATCGTGGCCAAGACATAAATCAACTACTGCGTGATTAAGTGGTTCTTCCACTTCTCCGCTTGGAGTGAGAGAACCCACTGCCAAACAATTATCCAGTTTTGAGATAGGGAGAAGTCCGGCCAAAAACCAATAATGTAAAAGCAGTGGATACTCTAACCATTTAACCGATGAACTCTCCAGATTTCCTAAGTCATCTGAGATCTCAACGTTTAAAACAAAACGTTTTAAAGGAACTCTGAGTTGGCGGGAGCGTGTGACAAATACGATTTTTTCTTTAATTGATTTTCCATATTTTCCAAGTCCATTGATCTCAAGCCCTGGAACACTTTTAGTTGCGTAACCAAAAAGCGTGACAAGGGATGGACCTTTTTTAGTAAAATAACAAGTTTGTAATTGTGTTTCCATACCTGGTGTTTAAGCAAAGATGAAACCATGTTTAAAATATTTAAGTATCTAAAATAAGAAATGATTAACTGAGTGCTTAAAAAAAAGTATCTGTTATAAATGAGATCTTTTTAGATCTATTGGATTCGCATCTGATTCAAAAAAGCAGTTAAGCTGTTTTATACCTTTTTCATTTTTGATGAAAGATGAATGAATGACATGCAAACGTTTGGCGAGCTTCTCTCGAATTCTCTCACAACTCTCCTTGGCCATTGTTGAACAGAGGATTTTATCTTCAAGTTTGGTGCATAAATATTTGAAAAGAACTTTTTTGCCAGAATGACAGATTACCTGTTTTTGATCCTTATCAACATATGCACGAAGATAATAAGGATCTGCTTCCATCTCTTTCATGCAAAAGTCGCCTACGTTAATTTTTTTTCCCATGCAGTCGATTTCAGTACCAGAAACCACTTCGATCAATGGTGATTCATGAGTTACCATCTTTTCGCAAACGGTGTTGAAGTTGAATGGATTTTTTTCAGTGGTAGCAACATCGTCCTGAATGACATGGGCAAATGAGACAAGTGATATGAACAAAGAGATTAAGATCATGATCTCATTTTAAGAGAGACCATGATCTTCGCAAGCATTATTTATCGCAAGAGATAAAGCTATCTTCTACTGAGGCAACCATCTTTGCCGCACCTGATGCTTTTAATTCAAAAATAGCACCATATTCATTGTCTCCAGGGAAATAAGTGACTAAAACGATTGTTTGACCTTTAACTTCATAATAATCAACAGAGCCGGCCATATTTCCTGGCTCCATTGCACCATCATTAAAATCCCCAAAAGAATTGAGTGCATCTTGCTGAGTTTTGATTTCCAGCCATTCTTGAAGTGCAACGGCTTGAAAAATCATCTTCTTTTCTAAAGTCGTGAAACGAGAGTGGTCTTTTGATACGTGGATTTTTTTTCCAAGACCATTCTCCACGGCCTCTGTGAAATTCACGGTTTCCTTAAACCGACATACTTCTGATGAATGAGCTTGTGTACTTACAAACATAACTAGAACTAAAAACAATTTCATAATGTCTCCAATGTTTAATCTTGGCGACAAACTAGGTTAAAACGAATGATCTGAAAAATAGAATAAAAAAAAGGCGGCCATCTAAATAATAGATAGCCGCCTTAAAAACTCTAAATATTAGCCTGGCCACATTCCACGAAGCCTCATGGCCTTTTCGATTCGGTGAAGGGATGTGATGAAAGCTGCTTGTTTCATATTCACTTTATAAATCTCAGCATTTCTCCAAACTTGGTCAAATGCTCCCTTCATAATGTCATGAAGCTTTTTGTTAACAGTATCAAGATCCCAGAAGAACATTTGAAGACCTTGCACCCACTCAAAGTAAGACACAATCACACCACCGGCATTACAAAGAATATCTGGAATGATAAGCCCGCCACGCTCAGTGATGATATCAACTGCTTCGTGAGTAAGAGGTCCGTTGGCCCCTTCTGCGATTAGTTTTGCTTTCACTTTATGAGCGTTTTCTTTAGTAACAACACCATCGATCGCTGCAGGTATAAGGATATCAACATCAAGCTCTAGAAGCTCTTCGTTAGTAATATGTTCAACATCTGGAAGCTCACGAAGAAGTTTACGATTTCTCACCCAATCAGTGCACTCAGGAATGTTTAATCCCTTGGCGCAATAAATAGCACCTGAAACATCTGAGATGGCCACAATCTTCGCACCCTGAGCATGAAGATCATAAGCTGCTGGCATACCCACTTTACCAAAACCATGAATGGCAACAGTTGTGCTGCTAGAAACAGTTTTGTTAAGTTTTTCGTAAGCAAAGTTAATACAGAAAACAACACCTTTACCTGTTGATTCTGCACGGCCTAAAGATCCGCCAATTGCAATAGGTTTCCCCGTTACGACACCTGGGATAGCGTAACCATGCATTTGAGAATAAGTATCCATCAACCATGCCATCGTCTGTCCATCAGTACCAATGTCGGGGGCCGGAATATCTTTATCTGGACCTATGATCATTGAGATCTCTGTTGTGTATCGTCTTGTCATCGCCTGAAGTTCAGCACGAGAAAGATCTGAAGGATCAACTTTAATTCCACCCTTCGCTCCACCAAGAGGAAGACCAACAAGAGCACATTTAAATGTCATAAGCATGGCCAGCGCAGCTGTTTCCGAAAGAGAAACGTGCGGGTGGAAACGAATACCACCTTTACCTGGGCCAAGGGTCATGTTGTGTTGAACACGATAGCCTTCAAAAACTTTTACCGTTCCATCATCCAGACGAACTGGAACAGAAACCTGTAAGGCTCTTTTAGGATATTTCAAACGTTCAAGAACGTTTGGATCCATTTTCATGGTTGTTCCGGCAGATTCTAATTGAGAATAAGCATCTTGGAAAAAAGGACTCTCGAAGAGACTCATGGCTACTCCACTGTGAGTTAGATTTTAAACTTTGATCAGTCTAACTCGCGGAGTATTTTACGGCCAGTGAGAATCCTAAAACTGTTTAGCGTAAAGCAGCATCGCTGTATCATTCTGTTTTTTGTTAGCAGGATCTTTTTCAAATGTTAGACGCGCATAAACGTTTTCTATAATGCGTTGGTCGAAAGAACTAAAATATTTTCCTGATTGAGCATAGTAGTTCGTCATGGCCCTGAAACCGATTGAATCAATTGATTTTTGAATATTAAGTTCTGTTTCACCATTAGCGCCAACCCAGGCACGAGCATGAGCGATTGGACCTTTAATCCCAACGATCACAAGACCCTGGTCAACCCGTGGTTGAAAAATGAATCTTGTTCTTTTTGAAACTTTAACTTCTTTTGTTTTAAGTGAATCAGGAAGTGAGTCATTCTCTTGATCTTTTTTCTGAGAAGCCTGGAAACGAGCCTCTAATTCATCAATTGTATCAACTTCATTTGAAGCTCTGTATTCATTGTACCAAGTTTTTGGCATGTCTTTAATTGGTTGTTCACCCTTACGTTTTAAATAACGAAAATATCTATCTTTAAAATAGTTCCATTTTTCGTCTTGAGTTGGGGCCTGGTAAGAAGTTCCGTACATATTGGTGTCAAGGCCATACTGTTCAGCAAAAATTTGGTTATCATTCCAAACCTTGATTTGGTTACGGGCATTTGCAACTTCATCACTTTTATCAGATCCAACATATTGCTGATAAAGGGTCATTTCATTTTCAACGGGCTTAACAATAAGGTCATCATCAGGAATATAACTGGCCGGAATTCTGCTAACAGCAGCGTGACCATGACCTACCATCATAAAACACGAAACTAAGACGAATTGTCTAAAGGTTGGGTGCTTTTTGGCATTTGTTGATAAGTTACACATTTTCAAATCCCCTATGAGTCGTTTAA
>CAMCZE010000034.1 GCA_945885655.1 Bacteriovorax stolpii
TGATTGCAAAAGTTGTACCACTCAAGAACATGGCACGAAAAATGCTGTGTAAAACTGATTACACCTGGAGGCATCTATGCTGGATCAAGATCAATTTTCTAGAAAATGGAGCGAAATAAAAGGCGCGATACGAAACGTATGGGGCGACATTGAAGAAGAAGAGCTAGAGGAAAGTCAGGGTCATCTATGGTCCATATATAAAATTATAAAAAAACATACCATGGAGTCCGAGGAAAGCATCCAAGACAAACTTCAAACCCTCTTAAACTCATTTGATAACGACACAGATAAAAAGGGCAGCCTCCTAGATAGTGCCTCTTTTCAAAGAAAGCCTTTTCTCCATTGATAAAAAATAGTAAATTTAGGCAATGATTTATCCTCACACTGAATTAAGATTTGTTTCAAACGAAATTGGCTATGGGATTTTTGCTACTCGCAAAATCCCCAAGGGTACAATCACATGGGTACAAGATGAACTAGATAGGGAATTTACACAAGCCGAAGTCGACCTACTTCCCTCCATTCATTTTGAAAACTTGATGAAATACACCTATAAAAATAAACGTGGCAACTACCTCTTCTGCTGGGATCTTACTCGATATGTTAACCATAGTTTTATGCCAAATACGATTCTTACAGCACTGGGAGTAGAGGTTGCCATAAAGGATATTGAAGTAGGGGACGAAATTACTAATGACTATGGCACCTTTAATCTAATTGAAGCTTTTAAATGTGCTATCGGGTCAAATGAAGGCCGGACCCATGTTTACCCTAACGATCTTGTGACTTTTCAAAAACGATGGGATGAATGGATTGAATCCGCTCTTCCTCTTTCGGCCGGTATTGAACAACCTCTCAATATATATTTTTCAAACTCTCAAAAAGAACAGCTCCAAAAAATAGCCAATGGTGAGATAAAAATACCATCGATTATTGAAAACTACTTTCAATCTCACTAGCCCGTAGTCAACATTCCACACGCAATTCCTGTTACCGTTTCTCTTAATAGGACATTATCACTTCTTTCAAGAGCTATTTTTTGGATCACATTAAGAGGATGGATCATACTAGATCTAAAAAAAATACTTTCACCCAACCTAGGTCTATACCATGTGAAACTTTCACCGTTTGTTATGTCGTTAAAGAACTCAGTTGTTAAATAAATTTCATTTCTAATAAGTTCTTTCCATTTCTTCTTTTCAACAGTCGAAAGTTTAGTGTGCTGTAAATGAAACTCCCAAACTCCTAATTCTATTTTGGCCAATGTAAATCCAACATGCTTCACGTAAGACTGCATGAGTGGAGAATTTCTATAATAGTTTCTTATCTCATCTTTTTGAACATCTACCATCTTTTTCCACGCAGTGCCTGCTCCCCACCAGACTGGCAATAAAAGTCGTACTTGAGTCCAACACAAGATCCATGGAATTGCTCTGAGTGTGAATTTGCCTTTTCCTGATCTACTAGCTGGTCTTGATCCAATTTTTAAAAGATTCAAAAATTCGTAAGGAGTTGCTTCCGCTGACAAATTTTGAAATGAAGAATCCTGGACTAAGGTACGATAGGAGTTCTGAATGTGTTCCGTAAAAGAAGTCATTGCCGCTGAGTTTTGAAGTTTTAATGGCCTATAGTTAGCAAACTCTTCTACTATTTTTCGTACCTGTGACCTCATGATAAGAGGTTGATGAAAGTGTCTTTGAACCATTTCTCCCTGAATAGTAACTTTATAAATGTTAAGTGCTGTTTGCGGCCACCAAGCAATTTGTTCCTTTATGGAACCACCACCACGACTTACACTTCCTCCCGATCCATGAAAAAACACTGGAGTGAGTTTTTCTTTTAAAAAAAATTTTTCTAAATTCAGTAAAGCTTTTTCAATTAATAGACGCCCTGGAAGCACGCCATTCTCTTTACTCGAATCTGAATAACCTAACATCACCTCAAATCGTCCACCCCATTTTAACGAGTGGTCTTTTACAAAATCAAACTGCTTAAACCCTTCTTTAAGAATTTCAACAGCATTTCTAAGTCCTTTTTCATTTTCAAACAACGGAACTACTGGAATTGTTAAAGAGCCTGTCATTTTTTTAGTGAGTTCAACGGCTGCAATCAAATCTTCAGTGGTCTGGCACATACTAATAACAAAACCTCTCACATACCACTTGGCGTCCATTCCTGAAGAGATTTTTTTTACCAGAGTTAACATTTTAGCAATAGCAAGAGATGGTGTTTTAAGGGCTCTATGAATTCGTTCTTGATCTTCTCTAATCTCCAATGGCAAAACAAGTGCAGGATAAAGCCACAAAAGTTCTTCAATTTCAGATAGTCCCGGTGAAAACATATTTTTCTTTTTGGTACCTTCTGTCAACTTTAAGACGTTTTTCTTAAATGCAGAAACTTTTTTACCATCAAAGATTTTGATTTTCCTTAGGGTCTTTAACTCAGTGACTAGATCATTACATATTTTAATGAATTGATGCTCTTGCCCCATTAGACGGATATCTGTTTTGTATTCTTCAAGAATATCTATTATAAATTTTGAAAGTCGCTGACGAGAAAGATCCAAACTTTGTAACATCGTCGCTGGCCCAACTCCTGGATGACCGTCCTTATCACCACCCACCCATGTTCTAAAAAAAACGTTTATACCTTTTCTTTTTAAATAGATCTGTTCCTTAACAATTTTTTGATCAAGCACTGTGTGATAAATTTGTTGAGCCTCATCTTTAACTTGAGGTCTTTTATTATTGGCCAAGTCAATTCTTAAGGCAATTCTCAACAGATAAAACAACTGTCCTTCTATGGCTGAAAATTCTTGACTTAAGGCCTCTAAGAGTAAGGTCTCAATCTTATTCATGAGAAGTAAAAAATCACGACTTCTGGCCTCTGTTGGATGACTTGTGAAAACATAAACAAGAGAGTGCGGTTTTTTAGAACTAGGTATAGTTGTATCTTCAAGTCTAAATGATCTGTAAGCAGCTTCACAAGTGTTGATCAACTCAAGCATGAGTGCAAAAGATGTTGTAATATGATGAAGCTCTTTATTCTTCGATGTTTTAAGTTCCAGATACACTTCTTCCATGGCCTCTTTAACAAGGTCTGATTCCTTTGCCCTAACATCCTTCATCCGCAAGCGTAGATTTTCAATTTTTTCATACATGCGATCACCGTAAACTTCTTTAATCGCGACTCCCAAGAGTTTTATTGATTGAGATACTAAATCTTTAAGATCTTTTGAAATATACATATTAAATCTTGTTTTAGTTAGACTAATTCATCCATCAAAATAGTATAAAAACATTCATCAATGAGTCTCCATAGAAAACTGAAAATTCATGAATTCACAATCATCCCTGACTAAACTTATCGTTTAATTATTTTCATCAATAAAGAAATAATCGAAACAAGCCGATAGTTCTTTGACTCTGGAGATAATCATGAAAAATATCGGCTTCTTATTAGTATTTGTTGCTTCTTTACCGGCTTTTGCTATATCAACACTTCAAAAGGATATCGAAGAGCATATTAATAATGATAAGCCATTAACGATCTCTCCTGTTACGGCCGACGACGTTAAGGCTAGACTAAAAGCAAGGAGCGATAGTTTCGCAGCCGCTGAAACTGACCAAGAACTCAAACAAGACCTTATTAAACAAGAAAAAGAAACGATTACACAGCATTTCGAATCAAAGATTTCCGTTGCTTCTAAAGCCCCGTCAAGACTTGGACCTGATATCTCTATTGAGATTCTTGAGGACCAAAGAGATGGCGAAATTTTAAAATCACTTTGTGAAAACTTAAAAGAAAAATGTGACGATTATACCTATTATAAAGCCGAGTATAAAAAAGAAGTTGAGGCACTCGATAAAAAATGCCGAGGCGAACAAGACGAGATTACCTGTCTTTTATTTAAAACAAGACACCGTATTCTCGCAAATAGTTTCGATGAATTTGCAGAAATCGGATCTGGCCCTATCCCTTCGCCAAATAAAATTAAACCAGAAACTTGCGAATGGTCTTTTGATCTTCCTAGAAGAGTCATTGAAATACCTGGTTGCTCTCAAAATCAAAGAAGTTCTTCTTGTGTTGGTTATGTTGTTTGCGAAAATACCGCGGGCGTAAAGCTTGTTCGTATGTCTACCTGCTCTGCAAATAACTGCGGAGAGAATGACGCTGTTGCATGTACCAAAGAAGGTGGCTTCAGTTCTAAAAATGTAGGTGATGACATCGATACCGCAAGCAAAAAAGTCATGGACATCATTATCACCCCTAGAGCTATAAACAAATAAGGTCGCCGATGAATGCTTTATTACTCATTTTGATGTTCTCTTTGAATGCCTTTGCCGAATTAGACAAAAACGTTTTAGTACGAGGAAAAATTGGCTCTTCTTTTGATAATTCAAAAGTCTTGATAAAGGATTCTTTGGGCCAAAAATACTTTCTCCCTCGTCACGTTTTTCCTGCCAAGTTTGAATTCAAGCAAGGCAAAGACTTTACCCTGGAAATTCCCGAAGCAGAAGTTTCAAAAATCAAACTCATCAAAGAACAATAACAGGGGAAAATCAATGAAAAAGCTCAGCTTGTTGTTAAGCTTGTCAATATTTCTACCTGCTTTTGCTCAAGATAATCCCATACCCGATTCTACTGCGCCGGAGAACATTAAGGAAATAACCGCGGAAGAATTTGAAGCGCTTCAAGAACGCCTTAAACCAGGGGAAGACGAAATTGCAAAAAAAAACAAAGCCTTTTTCAAGGCAACAGAAAATGCATATTTTGAAAATCAGTACAAAATTAAACTTGCGAATGCAACCAAAACCCCTCCCATTTTTGGATATGAGAAAATGAAGCTTCTTCTCGAAGACGAAAGAGATGGATCTTATTTATACTCTCTATGCATGGCTTCCGGTGAAGAGTGCGATAAATACAATAAATTCAAACAATCTTATAAGCTTCAGACTGACGAGCTTGATAAAAAATGTCACACTGATGAGGATAAAAATTCTTGCCTCTTGTTTAATGAAAGAGTGAAGGGTTTAAAAATCATTTTTGATGAAACCTTTGTCACGAATCTTGCCTCCACTAAACCTATAAACACAATTAAGTCAGAAACTTGTGAATGGTCTTTTGATCTTCCTCGTAGAATCATCAGCTCTCCGGGCTGTGCGCAAGGAAAGAAGAATTCAGCATGCGTTGGTTATGTTGTTTGCAAAAACACTAGTGATGTAAAATTTGTTCGTATGTCTACCTGCTCTGCAAAAAACTGCGAAGAGGGTAACGCTGCTGCCTGTACCAAAGAAGCTGGCTATACCTCTAAGAATGTGGTCGACTACATCGACACCGCCAGCAAAAAAATTAAGGATATCATTATCAAATCTAAAAACCAGTAGGTTCTTTGATAAATACTTTCTTTCTCATTTTGCTATTTTCTTTGAATATCTTATTTGGATTTGACAAAAAAGCTACCTCGGGGGATGCCCCTAACATCGAAGCTTCCAACTTAGAAGTTTTAAAAGTTGAGCTCTTCAAAAACAATAGTGGGGACCTCCCAATTTTGAAAGATCCCCACACTTAAACCTTAGTGACTATTTTTATTACCAGCTTTCAAATCATTTTTTATATCTTCAGTCTTCTGAGAAAACTTAGCAGCAATTCTTGCTAATTGACCCTGAACTTCTTCTTTTTTTTCACCGTATCTTTGTTGGATAAGGCCAAGAATTGAAACTAAGTTACCAGATGTTTGATCTAACTCATCATCCGTCATCTTGCCCCACTGTGTTTTAATTTCGCCCTTAATCTCAGTCCACTTACCTTTCATCTTATCTTCATTAAGCACAGCTATCTCCCTGTTGTGAATATTTGCTAAATTACTTTGCACACTTTAGACCAATTCTCATTGTTCTGATCTCCGATACTTACCCTAAGTCAACTTTAAGACCGGGGCATAAAGTCAGTTAACAAAGGGGCAAAATGACTAAAATCGCAAGTACTGAATTCCTAACCAGTTAAAATTATACTTATGTGTACGTGGTGCTCATTTTGCACAATGATTACCTACAACACGGGGGTATTTCATATGATGAGAGCTGCTATTGCATTTTTTATTCTTGGTCTGCTCAGCATGCTTTTTGGAGTTTATGGTTTGGCAGGACTGTCCATTGAGATTGGTAAAATACTAGTAGCAGTATTCCTCATTTTGGCCGTCATTAGTTTTGTCGTAAGTTTAGTAACTGGCAGAAAAACACCCATCCAATTGGAATAGTTATGAAATTAATTGCAGTGTTGTTTACCCTCGCTCTTCTCGTTTTCACCGGTTCTTATTTTTCTTTTGCAGGAGAAACTGTAAAAGAGAAAGCAAAAGAGGGCGGAAGTGATGCTCGTAGGGGCGTAAAACAATTGGTTCGTGATATTAAAGATGAAACCTGTGAAATGGTTGGCGGCAAAATTCAATGTGCCGCCCAGAAAACGAAGCATAAAATTCTGAAAGGTACGGACAAAATTGAAGATGCCATTGATTAGTGGGAATATTTAAGATCTTTTTTAAAACATGGCCCATCATCCCTTGAAAGCAGAGACTCATCCAGATATTCTTTCTTAAATTACAAAACTGAAATTTATTCAGAGACCTGTCTACATCTTCTTTATGATGATGGATATTCTATGTAGTATTCATTTAGGAGGTCATCCATGCGTGATCAAAAACTTCATCATATTTTAAAAGAAACCTTTGGATATCAATCTTTTCGATTTGATCAACATAAAATCATTAATAGCGTATTAGATCTCAAAGACGTTCTAGCCATAATGCCTACCGGCGGTGGTAAATCATTATGTTACCAAGTACCTGCTTTATATCTGGAAGGTGTTACTCTCGTCATATCACCTTTAATTTCTCTGATGCATGATCAGGTCATGAATCTAAAAGAATATGGTGTTGAGGCAGTATTCCTTAATTCTTCTCAATCTTACAAAGAATCACTTGAGGTAAAAAAACGAGTTCTTGAAGGAAAAGTTAAATTATTGTATGTCTCTCCCGAAGGAATTCTTTCTCCAAATCTTCGGTCATTTCTTGAGGATATAACTATTTCTCTTATTTCCATCGATGAGGCTCACTGCGTTTCTCAGTGGGGTCACGAATTCAGAAAAGATTACACTCGATTGGGTGAACTCAAAACAATGTTTCCTAATGTTCCAGTTATTGCTCTTACAGCAACCGCTGACGCAAAAACGAGACAAGATATCTGCCAGCAGCTTAATCTCAATATTCCCCAAGTTTTTGTTTCGTCGTTTGATCGACCTAATATTAAATACATGATTCTTGAAAGAAGCGATGAGATTAAACAGCTTGATACATTCATCAAAACCCACCATCCACACGACACGGGGATTGTTTATTGCCTTTCGAGGGATAAAGTTGAAAGAGTGGCTCAGTCGCTTAACAAGCTAGGTTACTTCGCAGTTCCCTACCATGCGGGTTTACCTCAAGAGCAAAGAGCTAAAAACCAAACACTTTTCAATCAAGAAGAAAAAATCATCGTTGTTGCAACCATCGCATTTGGCATGGGAATCGATCGCCCAGATGTTCGTTTTGTTGCCCACCTTGATTTACCAAAAAGCATTGAGAGTTATTATCAAGAAACCGGACGTGCCGGACGAGACGGAAAACCTTCAAGTGCCTGGATGATTTATGGACTTCAAGATGTCGTTAAACTTTCCCAGATGTTAGAAACAACAGAGGCCGATGAAAGCTACAAAAGGATTGCACGCTATAAATTAGATTGCATGCTTGCACTTTGCGAAACTGCTGCTTGCCGAAGAAATTATTTACTTCGATACTTTGGCCAAGAAAGTGAAAGCTCTTGTCAATACTGTGATTCCTGTCTTGAACCACCAGTTCTATGGGATGCCACCGTTGATGCTCAAAAAATTCTTTCTACTATATATCGCACCCAGCAAACATTCGGAGCCGGTCATATAATTGACGTCATTCGTGGAAGCAAGAATGCCAAAATTACAGAGCGTAAACATGACACTCTTTCAGTTTTCGGTATTGGTAAGGATAAACCCAAAGAACACTGGAATGGAATTTTGAGACAACTTCTCAATTTAAATTATATTACCATTAAAAACTGGGAATATCGAAACCTTGCCCTGACTCAAAGATCTCAAGCAGTTCTCGCAGGCAAAGAAAAACTAGAATTCCGCAAACAACATTTCGAAGTTAAAAAGGAAAAGCGAGAAACAAAAAAATCTTCAGATTCCCAACATGGTCGCCAGTCATTGTTTGATGCTCTCAAAATTTTACGCAACAAACTCGCCAAAGAAAAAAACCTTCCTTCATATATCGTGTTTAATGATAAGTCTCTGCATGACATGTGTGCCATAATGCCAAGAAATGATTCCGAATTTTTAATGGTGAATGGGGTTGGTCAAATTAAGCTTGATAATTATGGGCGTGATTTTCTAAAGGTGATAAAAGAATTTCAATAGACTTCTAATTTTCCTCCTTACTGTCGTAAAAAAAGGAAATCTAAAAGATAAACGCGTAGCTAAATCCAAATTCTGTATAATTAGTAGTGGCAAATTGTCTATGACCTTGAAAAATCTTCTCACCACTTGTGCCCACGTTAACTACCGTGAAGCCGATAGTGTTACCTTTCGATGAACCCGATATGAAATACCCAATTCGTGGTACAAATTTTTTAGCATAAACCTGATTTCCCAATAGATGTTCCATAGTTTCATTTTGTTCAAAATAGCCATTTTTTCTGAACTTAAAATTAACTCCTGTGGCGATACTTGTTCCAGAATATTCCATGGCCAAATACATCTCCTCACCTGTACCAAGACTTCTATAGGAAGAATGCTTCATTTTTGAGTAGGCCCCCTCAAACCTTAGTCCACCACCTCTATCGCCCTGTAAATAACTTAATCCGACCCCATACTGACTACGAAAATCCTTTTTGGCAGAAGCTTTTACTTTTGTGCTGCTATCTAAATCTTGAAAGTAAGAGTAAAAGTTATAATCCTCATCTATCTTGGTAAAATAAGTTCCTACATATAGATCACCCAATATCCTATATGTAAGTCCTGGCCCATAGGCCAAAACATCATTCTTAAGTTTTTCTACATAGTATGTCTGAGCTGAATAATTAAACTTGTTCCAGTAAAAAACACTATACGATTCTTTAAGATTGTACTTGTTAGAGTACATTTTAAAACCAAAAGACCAGGCCTCATTTAGCTTATATCCGAGACTAAAACCTTTAGTGTTAAATGATTTTTTAGCGGTATGTGTATCACCATTTCGAATCTGAATCCTTTGATCTTTGGTACCATAGTCTGAAGATAAAAATCCCTCCACAGCGACAACCGAATTCGTCGTGAAATAGAAACTCATTCTATTTAAATCTAATTCTTCTTCCCATCTCCAGTCTAATCCATCCGATTTTTTTTCAGTCATCTCAGAGGCTGAGGCTTGAAAAGTGTCTGTTACACCAATTTGAGTATAATTTCGTAAAGCACTTGTTGCTGGATTAATAGATAAAAAAGACCGTTCAAATGAACTCGTAACAATCTGTCCGATGGCCATTAAAGGGAAGAAGCTCAGTAATAAAACAATAATTTGCAAACTATCTCCAATAGTTAATCTTTATTGTAAGATGATCGACCCTGAGCTTCAGAAAATTATTTAACAGGAAATTCCTGCCCTAAATAAAAAACCCACACCTATCTATCCATTTTTTAGTGTTTTTTCTGATCTGTTTTTATCTAGACGTAAATCGTTGAGAGCAAGTCTAATCGTCATTCTCAAATGCAAATTGGATGGTATGTAGTCTAGGATGATAAAAAGACTCATCAATCAGCTATAATATTATTTTCACAATACGCCCCCAACTTTTATTACTTCAAATGATTCAGCGTATTTTCCAGTCATTGTAATGGCCCCCCGGTACTCATTAAGCCCACGAATAGCACCAACATAATTCAGGCTTCCCGTTTGCGAGGCATGGCAGTTCAATGCTTGGATTTTACGATCAATACTACTATCAATATTAACTGTCATTTGCGGTGACTGAAGAGGATTCCAAACTTCAAATCCAAAGACATCTCGAACATTATGCGGAACTAATCCAGCATCCCCATACCAAGGTCCACTTGCCGCTTGTATGGCAGATTTTGATAATTGACTGACGACCTGATGGTCCGGAAAATAGTCCTGAGAGGAGTGAATAAAAACTATCTCAGGCTTAAACTCACGGATGATACGAATAAGATTTATCTTGGTTTCTTTCCCTAGGTACGTGAGACCATCTGGTTCCTCAAAAAATAAAACTCCCGAGACCCCTAAGACTATTGCTGATTTTTGAGCTTCAATCTTGCGATTTTTGCGGAGCAAATCTTTATTGAAGTCCAGAGAGCCTTCTTCACCTGAAGTGATTACGATAAACTTTATCTCATGTCCCTGGTCAGCGAATAGTCGTATTGTGCCTCCACAGCCAATTTCGATATCGTCAGGGTGTGCGCCAATGGCCAATACTCGTAATTTCATACTGCTGCCTTCTCAATATAATCCGTTATGATTTCGGTAGAACGTTTTTCCAATCTGTTGAAACATACAGATGCTGAATCGTAATCAAGGTTTTTACTGATACTTGAAAAGATGTGTTCAGGATTTACGCCTACTAATGAAGCAAGGCCATCTTTGATTCCATCATCTCTTTCCGTTTTAGTGCGAGCAATGAGAGTTCTTTTTCCAAGAAAAGATGCTTCTTCTTGGACACCACCAGAATCAGTTAAAACAAGGTGAGTTTTTAGAAGCAGTTTTATAAAAGAGGCATAATCAAGTGCCTGAACAAGCTTTACATTTTCTAAGTCTACCAAGCATTTTCGAAAAGCCGATTGAACAATCGGGTTGGGGTGAATTGGACAGATAAACAAGGCGTCTTTTCTTGCTTCAGCAGCAAGGCGTATTCCATGCAGTGTGTTTTCTAATGAATGAAGTCCTTCTCTACGATGAAGTGTCACTGCTACAATTTTTCGATCCTGTGGTAATTCAAATGGAAGCGAGTTTTTTGGAGAATTTTTTGTTCTAATCAAATCCACAGCATCATGGACAGTAGACCCCGTTACCGTGATGGATGATATGCCGATACCCTCATTCAATAAGTTTTGACGCTCTGTTTCCGTGGGTGCGAAATGGTGCCGCGCAAGCGGGGCAATACTTTGGCGGTTAAACTCTTCAGGAAATGGGGTGTCTAATAGATGTGTTCTAAGCCCTGCTTCCACGTGAAAGAACGGAATCCGATGATAAAAGCATGAAAGTGCCGTAGTAAAGCAAGTAGTGGTATCTCCGTGGCCCAAGACTAAATCAGGTATTTCGTCGTTAAAACACCCCTCGAGTTGGGTCAATAATGTGGACGTAAGTGAAGATAGCGATTGTCCTGCCCTCATTACTTTGAGGTCCACATCTGGTTTTATATCAAAAGAATCAAGAGCAGAGCCAAAGTAACTCCTGATGCTGCCCCGTTGAAATAAGTTTCACGGAATTACCGAATCGTTTTCTTAGGGAAATATAGACGGGGGCCATCTTAATTGCCTCTGGTCGCGTTCCTATAACAATACTAATTTTTTTCATAATATCCTCCTGCGCTGTTTTTCCCTTATTTAACATTGAAACAAAAGGTCATAAATGTTAACAATCGTTAACTTATGGATACAAATAGAATGCGCTATTTTTTGTCCCTGTCGCGCACAGGGAGCATCACAAAATCCGCTGAATTGCATAGCATTTCGCCAGCCGCCTTTTCCAAAGCGATCAGAGTATTTCAAGAAGAAATTGGGCATGAATTAACCTTGCCCAGCGGACGTGGATTAATTTTAACCGACTACGCAAAATCAATTGTTCCTGAGATAGAAAGCGTTATTCAGCAAATGGACATGATTAAAAAAAAAGCTGATACCCATGTCTTTGATCGCGGCAGTTATTTGCGTATTGCTACTTTTGAAGTTTTCTCAACCCATTTCATGATCAAGGCATTAAGCGAATTTTTTCCAGATTACAGATGTGACCTTCATGAGGCGATACCGGGAAAGATGGAAGAATTAGTTGCCACAGGAAAAGTAAACTTAGCTTTGACCTACATTCCTATACCCCATTCCGATTTGGACCACCTTAAAGTCCAAGAAATTGAAATGGGCATCTTCGGCAAGAAAAGCTTAGCAAATAAACAAAAACTTTCAGATTTACGCTTTGTCGTTCCTATCTGTCCCATAGAGGGCTCACCCAATAAGGTAAAGGGCTTAGATGGATGGCCTGATGATGCTTTTTCGCGAAATAACTTCTACCAGGTTAGTATGCTTGAAACCGCACTAGGATTATGTCGTGAAGGACTTGCTGTCGCGTATTTACCGAAGTTCGTTGTGAATATTCATAATGAAATTATTAAGCGGGAACATCAACTTATTGAGCTGCCTATGCCCAAAAATTTTCCGAAAACAAAGTCATTTGTCTATTTGATAAAAAGAAAGACAGACATTGAGGGAACAGAAGCTAAGCGACTTGCACAGGCAATTCGTAAGTTTTGTCGCTGACACTAATCAAAACTCTTTGAATGCCAACATGACTTAATTTTCAATGATAAGATGGGCAAGAAAAGCGAGTAGCCCAGAGGAGAATTTTACTGTAACGACCTGAAACATTTAGTAATAGAAGAGGGAAGACCAAAGTCTAGGTGATTGAATCTCAATTTGTGTAATTTAAAAACGGTGGTCTAAAAATGGCGCAATCGGTACGATTCGAACGTACGACCTCTTGATTCGTAGTCAAGTGCTCTATCCAACTAAGCTACGACTGCGCTGATTAAGAATTAGTTTTTAATCAAGAATGCACGATTATGCAAGTGTGATTGTCATTTTTAGCGTGTCAAATGGCTCAAAGCCGTGCTCGTTTCACTTCTTTTAAAGTTTTTTAAGTAACTTAAGACATCTTCTAAGGGATAGAAGCCCTCAGGATTGTTTATATAATAGTCCCAGTTTTGTCCTATATCATCATAGGCTTCTGAATATTCCTGTGCTGGAATCACCCTTACAACCATCTTCTGGCCATTCTGGGAACTAACGCCAAACATCTTATGGAAGTATTCGCTCACTGTTGGGATCTGAGGATTTATCGTGTAGTCCAAATCATAAATGTAGCCCTGCGATTCCAGCAGGACATGAAACTGCCAATCCGTTACACCGGTTCTGGCCAAAAGAGGGGAAACTGAACGAGCTGGAATGTCTGCTGAAATATTTTGTGGATTTTTAATCGTCATAAGATAAAGCACATATCCATCCAGATTATTTTGGTAAAAACATTGAAGATAAAGATTCTTCGTATTGCGATTACACCAGCCTGCCACATAAACATTCGCATTCTTAAACGAATCATTAAAACAGTGACGAACAATGTCTAAGGGCCGCGCCCAAGAAACCGAAATGGAGAAAAATAAGATTGTAAGGAGGAGGGTCAATTTCATCGGCAAATTATCGAAGCACCAAGGATACTAGTCCATGGGTAATTTCATAGGTTGAGACATTTACTTAGAATAATTGGGACTTATTTTCAATTTCAATATGAATAGGTGGTAATCATTTGTTCTAAAACAAAAAGAGCCGTAAATCTCCGAACAATGTCCAGTATCTACAGCTCTTAAAAAATTCAAAAATGGCGGAGACGATGAGATTTGAACTCATGGATCCCTTTCGGGATCGCACCCTTAGCAAGGGTGTGGTTTAAACCACTCACCCACGTCTCCGTGTAGGTTTAACAGATCAAAACGACGAATTTAAAAGATGGCGGAGGACTAGGGATTCGAACCCCAGGTAGGCGTTAACCCACGACAGTTTTCAAAACTGTTGCCTTAAACCACTCGGCCAGTCCTCCACAGGGTTTTCAATATAAGAAAAAAGGTTTCAAAAGACAATCGCTATTTGCGGATCTCTTTAAGTCCACCCATATATGGCCACAGCGCTTCAGGGATAAGCACTGAACCGTCTTTCTGCTGGTAATTCTCAAGAATGGCTACCACGGTTCGACCAACGGCCAGGCCTGATCCATTAAGCGTATGTGCAAACTCCAGTTTTCCTTCTTTATTACGGAAACGAATGTTGGCACGACGGGCCTGAAAATCTCCACAGTTAGATATCGATGAAATCTCACGGTACTTATTTTGACTTGGTACCCATACTTCAAGATCAATGGTTTTCTGCGATGCAAAACCAATATCTCCTGAACATAGATTAAGGGCCCGGTAGGGAAGGTTTAATTTTTGTAAAATTTCGCATGAGCTATCAATCATCGTTTGATGAATGGCCATTGAGGATGAGGGAGCACAGATTGCCACCATCTCTACTTTGTTAAACTGATGCATCCTGATAAGGCCTTTCACATCTTTTCCATGAGAGCCAGCCTCAGAACGAAAACAAGGTGAATAGGCGGCATATAAAAACGGGAATTCAGATTCTTCAATGATCTGCTCACGTTTAAGATTTGTGAGTGTCACTTCAGAAGTAGGGATGAGGTACCAGTCAGTATCTTCAAGTTTAAATAACTGGTCTCTAAACTTGGGAAGGTTTCCTGTTCCAATCAACGAGCGCTCGTGAGCGATAAAAGGAGTCATCATTTCAGTAAAACCCTTACTTAAATGATGGTCGATCATAAAATTAATCAATGCTCTTTCAAGACGAGCGAGGCCTGCTTTATAAACGACAAAACGAGCACCGGTAATTTTCGCTGCAATTTCAAAATCAAGCATACCTAGTTTTTCACCTATGTCAGCGTGATCCACTGGTACAAAATCAAACTGACGGGGAGTTCCCCAACGTTTGGCCTCTATATTGTCATTTTCGTCTTTACCTATAGGGGTAGAAACATCCAACAAATTTGGGATATTCAGGAGAAGATTGTGCTGTTTTTCTTGAACAGCATCAAGCTCCTTGGCCTCTTTGTCCATTTCAGTTTTAAACTCTGCCACCTTGGACATGGGATCAGTGGCATCTTGTTTATTTTTTTTCAGCTCACCGATTTCACGGGACAATTTATTGATTTCTGCTTTTTTTGTTTCAGAAGCAGTGGTAAGCGCTTTTCTTTTTTGATTAAGATCAAGGATTTCGTTAAGAACAGAAGTATCAAAATTTCTGTTACTAAGGTTCTTTTTTACTGACTCAAAATCTGTTTCAATTCTTTTCACATCTAACATGGGACACCTATTCCATCATTTTAATATAGGACTCTATTTGACCTTTATCCGAAGCTTCAGGATTCATCTCAAGATATACTTTATAGGATTCCATGGCCAGAGCACCTTGACCTAGAAGTCGATAAACATCACCTGTTTTTTTATGTATCGAAGGGTCATCATTCTTTTCTCTCATGGCTTTTTTGTAAAGATCTAGGGCCAAGTCGAAGTTATTCCGCTTTGTGCTGAGTTCGGCTAGTCCTACTAGAGCATCATAGGATTTAGGATTAATTTTTTGAGCCTTTTTCAACATATTCTCAGCTTCCAAAAGTTTATCCTGTTTAATGTAGATCTCCGCTAAAAGAACTAAGCTTGCATCATTTTCGCCATTAGCCTTAATGTCATCAAGGATTGTGTTTAGGGCCCCTAAAACCACTTTACCATCTTCGTCTTTTTTTTCTTCTCCTAGATTGTCTTTGGGATTATCAATTTCTCCTGCCAAAAACTTAATTTTTGCTACGTAATACTGAACTTTTGGATACGTGGAGAGCTTTTTCTGAATGCGTTTAAACCAAACTGCCGCTTCGGCTAATTTACCATTTTCAAATAGAACTCGGCCTGCTGTCATCATGCTTTCGATATCACCAGGCTCAATGGCCAATAGTTGTTCAACTAATTTAGGCACGTCATTGTAGTTTTCATCAAGTAAGGCAGCTTTGATCAAGAATTCATAAAGTGATTTATCTTTGGTTGGTAAGCTCTCAATTTTTTTCTTATAATCTTGAAAATCTTTTATTCTTCCTGCTCGATAGTAGAAGATTGCTATTTCAGACATGATCTTAGGGTTTTGTTCAAAATCAGTCTCAAGCCCTAATAAATATCCTATTGCCGCTAAGTCATCTTGAGTCTCGTAAACTGTCTTCGCATAGGCTATTCGGTAATCGGGATTAGTTGGATCTAGTTCAATACATTTATTAATATAAATTTTAGCTGCATCAAAGTTTGCACGTTTTGTTAATATTTCTGCGAGATAAAACATGTCTCTATCATTTAATGGGTCTGCATTGATGGCTGTTTTAAGCCAGGAGATGGCCTGGAGTGAGTCCGATTTTCTAATATAGAGTTTCGCGTTTAAAGAAGCATACTCTGGGGACTGCCTTAAATCGCTAGATGATATGATGCTAATTTGGTTTGCCGCTGCATGAAACTTATATGTGTCAATATAGCCTTCAAGAAGTGCAAAGTTGATGTCTTTATTGTCTGGATACTTCTTTTGTAGATCGATTAGTGTTTTGAGAGCTTGCTCGGCAAGTCCCAGCTTCATTTGAATTTTTGCCAAAAAAAGTTCCGCAGGAATATGGCCCGGATATGCATCAACGGCTTTTATCGCTGCACTTAGAGCGAACTCATAGTTTCTTTTACTAAAAAAATCCTGGCTCTCCAAGAGATAACGGATGGCCTTACTTTCTGAAATGAGTTTATCAGTTTCAAGGGCAAATCCACCGGTCGTTTGTAAGTCCG
>CAMCZE010000035.1 GCA_945885655.1 Bacteriovorax stolpii
AACACCCAAAACATTTCTGCCCGGCCCATATCTTCCGTACCAAAACCTAATTGGTGAGCATGAGATGTGGCCGCATCTTGTAGAAGATTGAGCAGATAATATAAACCTAAGCGTCCTTGAAAATTAATAAGATAAGTTGCGATTTGATAATGTTTCTCAAGTACAGATGAGTCCATGATTTAAGCACTCATCAAAGAAATATTGTTTTCATTCATATCAATTATCATACAAAAACCTGAGCAAACTTTGTCAATCAATTAAACAAATAATGACATACTAAACAATTTTATTACTTGCGTGAGTGACTCTGATCAGTAGACTGAAGTTTCAGGTCTTAAGATTTCCTTAAAATTTAGAGGACAAAACAAATGAATAAAATCTTAATAATTGAAGACGATCCACAAATCTCTAAAGTCCTCAAACTTAATCTCAAACTAAATGGCCATGAGATTGAAGATACCAACAACATAACAGATGCCTGGCAAATACTGAGAGCAAGACATTTTGATCTGATTCTTTTAGATGTAGGCCTTCCTGATGGAAGTGGTCTTGATTTATGTCAAAAAATCCGTGAATCAGGAGATGAAACTCCCATTCTTTTTTTAAGTGCCCGTACAGATGAAACAACTGTCGTAAAGGCCATGAATGGCGGAGCGAATGATTATCTTCGTAAGCCTTTTGGTATGGAGGAGCTAAAAGTTAGAATGAATAAGATTTTAAAAAGATTTTCTCTTCCTCAACAGATTATCTCTTTTGGAGCTCTCAAGATTGATCCAAGTAAAAGAGTGGTCACTGTCATGGATCAAATTATTGCTCTTGGTAGAAAAGAGATGGAAATCCTCATTCTTTTAACGCGCAGATCAGGTGATATCGTAACAAGAGAAAACATTTTGTCGGCCCTTTATGAAAGTGCTGATATGTATGATCGAACCATTGATTCCCATATGAGCCACTTAAGAAAAAAACTTCGTGAGGCCACAGGAAAGACCTTACAGATTAACTCTGTTTACGGCCTCGGATACCGTCTCGAATGGAAAACAGTGTAAAATGAAATCGAGCTTTTATTTTAAGCTCCTTTTTTTTAGTGTTATTGGTGCCCTTGCCATCAGCTTAATTTCTTTGTTCTTTTTAGTGAGAATCTCCGATATCGTTTCTGACGATTATCGTTATGGTTATCTTCTTTATATTGGACGCGCTGTTGAAAAATCAACGGACTATCGCCCCCTCAGTCAAATTAACATGAGTCGCTACTCCACTCCTGCCCTTCTTTCTGAAAAAGATCTTTCCTTATTTAAGCTAACTGAATTTGGTCCAGAATCTCGTAATGCAAAACCGAATCTGTGGTTAGTCTCCGAAGATGGCAAGATCATATCTTCCAATACTCTAAAAAATCTGCCTCTAGATTGGGATCTTCTCCCTCATCCTAAAAAAGTTCATGGTTTTGAAACAAATGATCATTTTTTATTTGAACCAAAGTCCTTGGTGCTCAAGCTTGATACGTCACCTACAACGTTTCTTGTATCCCACAGTGAAAGATCTTTATTTCAGGGACCTTATTTATGGATTCAAGGCACCCATACCTTTACAACAGCAGCACTGGCCCTTTTTTTGGCCCTTTCAATTAGTTTTTATTATTTAAGGCGTAAATCAGTAGAGGCAAGACTTGTTTTATGCAAACTTGAATCAGGCGACTTAAAAGCGCGTTTTGAAATAAAACGTTTTGATGAATTTGGAAATCTCATCCTTGATTTTAACCGCATGGCCCAAGAGATTGAGCGTTTAGTGAATAAACTTAAAAGCACCGAATTATCCAGGGCAAATCTTCTTCAAGAACTGGGCCATGATCTCAGAACCCCTCTCACCAGTCTGAGAACAACTGTTGAAACATTGAAAGTGCACGGTCCAAGACTCAATGAAGAAGAAAGGCTAGATCTATTTACCATGATGGAAGAAGACATACGTTATTTTACGGATCTTTTAGAAAAACTCATGATGATCGCATCCATTGATGAACCCCACTACAAGGTCACAAGAGAAAAAGTTGATATATCTGTAATATTAAAACAAGAACTCAAATCGCGACAAACTTGTGCAGGTCAGGATTTGAACTGGAAATTAAAAATCGATAAGCACGCAGAAAAGTTCATTTCAGGTGATACACATTTAATAACACGTTTATTTAAAAATGCTTTTGACAATGCCTCTAGATACGCAACAAGTTCCATTCTTGTCAGAATTAAACATCTTAAAGATAAGGTTGAAGTCTTAATTATTGATGATGGTCCAGGATTATCTAAGATTGGGCTGGAGGCATTTGGAAAAAGACGAGAACAAAGACAAAAAAACCGTACAGATGAAACTCATTTTTCTTTAGGTCTCGGTTCAGTCATTATGAAAACGATTGCAGAAGTTCATGGAGGTCACATAGAGATCATGAACTGTACTGAACAAATTGGAGCAACCCTCAAGGTAACGTTTAACCGTTTTTAATAAACTGTTTTTTTAGAATATTTTTCCACGGTCTTGATAACATTAATTAAATCAAAAGGTTTTTCTAAAAACTGTCCATCAATTTTTTCTAACTTTTTTGGCTCGGCCGACATAAAAACAACAGGAACCTCAGAAATGTCTTTCGTATTTTTTTGAATATTACGAAACTGATATCCATTAAGCACAGGCATTTTCATATCTAAAAGCACAAGACATGGGAGCTCCTGTTCATTTTCTAGATAACACAGTCCCGCTTGTCCATCTCTGGCCGTGGCCACTTTATACCCCTCACCTATGAGAAGTTCAGCAAGAGCAAGTCGGATATCAAAATCATCATCTACAATCAGAACTTTTTTTGGCGATGTTTTTTTCATTTGATCCTCCTAAGACCGTGACTGCATAATGCCCATATGATATGAGGTCGTAAATATAAGACTGTCTAAAGTTCAAAGCGTAAGCGCAGTAGGTCTTAATCAGAAATCAAATGTTTACAAAAAACTATTTGATATATGTCGTAGAATGAACATGCTCCATCATCGATTTTTCAGACATCCAAAAGTACCCGGGATAATCATTGGAAGATCGTGCTTTTGATGTCTTTGCTACTTTCCAATCTTCTCCCCAAGAATTTTTAGCTAAATAGTAACATCCCGCTTGAAGAGTTATTTGCCCTTTATCGTCTTTAATTTCATCAAACCATTTTCGGCCAGCAATCACACTTCCATGGGCAACAGGAGTGGAACTCACTGTTTCGATGAGACCTCCGGCAGAAAATCCTATTCCCACAGGCCTTGCTGATGAAAGCCCGTGATTAATTTTATCCAAAATTTTGGGCCGCTCACTTTCAAAAACGCCCACAAGTGTTTCACCTTCAAATAAGGCAACTGAAAAATCATCAATATCTTTTTCAGTTTTATTTTTTGGAATATTTTTTACAATTTTTTCTTTGCAGGCCTCATTCACCAGCTTCTTCGCAAACTCACTGACATTCAATGATTCATCGTGAATTGTTTTAAATTCCTCTAGATTTAGACCTGGGAATGCAGCAATTAGGTCATTTTTGATTGTGAGATTTTTCATATCACATTCAACATTTTTATTTTTGTTATTCTCAAAATAACTAAGGATCCTAAAATAATTACCATGAGGATAACGATTTTCACTTTCTTTAAAAACAGATTTAACAGCATCTTCAGGGCACATACCATGTTTCATTGCGGTCTTTAACATCACTTGAATATCTCCCCCCTGAAACCCTGTAATTCTATTAACGATATTCTCTGGCACAGAGGCACCAGAAGAAATCAAAGGATTCTGTTGAGCAAGGTAGAGAGCAGAATAAGTTCGATCTTCACCATAACTTAATAAATCATTGGCCACATAAGCATAACAAGTCCCACCCACTTGATTTCGAGCAGGGCCTAATTTTTTAGCGAGATCAATCTTTGTGCAATTTTTTTTGTTCATTCTAAGGGCAAGCGAAGGCAGGGAGAACTCATTATTAAAAAGCGTCTTTGCGCGGGTGTAAAAAACCGTGTCTGTACCCTGATTCTCCATGCGATAGTTTGGGCCAAGAGATGGCAGAATATAATAAACTGCACTATTGTTTTTATCAACTTCCCAATACCCTCTCTGAGGAGGATCACCCGCTGTCATAAAAAGCACATTATTCCGAGTTTGATAAAATATTTCATCTTGGCCATAGGCCGATAAAAAAAGAAACGGTATAAAAATGATTAACTTAAAATAAATGATCACACAGCTATTTTAAAGCAAAATAAGAATAGTCTAAATCAGGCAAAAGACTACCTGACAAAATCGGTAAGAATACTTAACCTAAAAGATCCTGTGTTTCAAATGCCTTTTCCGTGGATATCGATCCTCAAACCATAACAGACATGGAGAGTGCCATTGTTTTTTAATTTTATGTAAGTATAAAAAATGTGGGAAGGACTCTGCCTTCCCAAACTGAAAGTTTACGATCTTTTTCGTTCATATTTTTGTCTCAATATCTCTGCGAATGTCATCTCTACGGATATCATTTTGCCTTTGAACTTCTGGATCTTTTCTTGCAAAATCACTCCTTTCGTTCTGACCTCTAGTTGTTATGTTACCTTTACCTGCTTCGTAACTATCTTTTTTCCAGACAAAAGCATTCACGAGTAAAAACACTCCAAAAACCATATGAACAAAATGATCAACAGTACCAAACTCTAAGACGTTAGGTATAACTCTGAACAAACTTTGATCGGCCTCCATTCGCCCAATTCCCGGATATCCAGGAGTTCCTATGATAAAACCAAATACACCCACAAGAAAGAAGAAGACACCAAAACTAATAGAAAAATTGTAGGCCTTTTTTGGCTCTTCAGAATACCCCGCCCAAAAAGCGAGAGCACCTACCAAAAAGTGGATCATGTTATGGGCCAGGCCTAAATGCATTCCTAAAAGTCCTGGAGAAATAACTCCTGCAACACCTATAAGAATACTAAAAACACCCAAGCCGATACTAACCTTTTGAATCGGTGTACGAAGGGTGGTGATATGGTGATCAGTAGGTCTCATTACAGTAGGCATAACAAACTCCTTTATTAATGCTTTAAATTTTCAAGAGTGCATGAACCGCACTACCTCTCCTCATTGCATTCAATAGTTGCAATCGTTGGGCCAATATTTATGAATAGAGATACTGATGATCTGCCTTTATCCAGTGCAAGAGCGTGGATCTTTACCCCATCTTTTTTTGACACATTGAAACTTAACCAATGTGATTAAACATGCCAGAATCATTAAATCTCTCAAGGAGGTCTCCTATGATAAAAAGAATTGTTGTGGCCCTACCAGATGACGAAAAACTCTTGCCTGCCCTTTATGATTGGGGCGCAAGATTTGATTGGACCCATGTTGAAGAAGTTCATTTTCTACATATTGTAAAAAAGATCATCACCAACTTAGAATTTGGTATTGTAGAAATGCCTGATGAGGAGACTTATCAGGACATGATTCCAACGTTAGATCAGTTCATGCGAGATGAATCACAAAAGATCATCCCCTTCAATTTCAGTGGCAAAACTTATTACCATCTCAAAAAAGATTTTGATCCTGAAGAAGAGACTGAAAAAATCTTAAAAGCTCTCAATGCTGATCTTGTTGTTGTAAGTCCTCAAGATAGACATGGATTTACGAGTCTCTTTCACCGCTCTTTTACTAACTTCATGTTAAAACATTCACCCTGCGATGTTTACATAGCAAAAGCTGAGCACACTCCTCGGCCATAAAAACCCTAGGCAATATTTACTCATGAGAAACTCCTTATAATCCGATTGAGGTTATAAGGAGTTTTTTTATGAAAATGTATTGGCTTCCATTAGCTTTTTTTATTTTACAGTCATGTGTAAAAGATGAAGGTCAATTACCCGTCGCTGCGAATCTCTCTCCTGGAAACGTGGCCCCTACAGATGTGGTAGAAGATAGTGATGCTCCTGTTATTGTTGTTGGAACTGATCCGCTCTTTGCCCAATCTTGGCACTTATTAAATACTGGCCAAACATCTTATAGTACCAATCCTGGAACGGCCGGAGAAGATGTTAACATTGAAGAGGTCCATGCTCTTTTACATCGTGGAACTGGCGTACGTATCGCAGTTTCAGATACAGGAGTGGACACGACTCATCCAGATCTGGATGATAACGAAATCGCAGACTCCCACCGAAATTATATTTTTTCCAATTCAAGTGACTGGCATGGCGCTGATCCTTTCCCCAGCGATGGTGAAGCTCATGGAACGGCCGTCACAGGACTTATAGCGGCAGAAGGATGGAATGGAGTTGGTTCCCGTGGAGTTGCCCCTGAGGCCTTGTGGTCTGCTTTTCGATATATTCAGGATTATAGTCCTGGCACATCGTCGATTGCTATGCACTTGGATCAAATGGAAGGAGATTTTGATATTTTTAATTACAGTTATGGATCCAGAGAGTGTGG
Source organism: Bacteriovorax stolpii (assembly GCA_945885655.1). Lineage (GTDB taxonomy): Bacteria > Bdellovibrionota > Bacteriovoracia > Bacteriovoracales > Bacteriovoracaceae > Peredibacter. The sequence continues at coordinate 6,472 of CAMCZE010000035.1, forward strand.
ATTTACCCCCCTAGTACCTTCTTCTCACGCTAAGCTACTCGAGGGTGTCACTACTCTTAGGGGTGGCAAAGGTGCCATTTATGTTCAGTCCGCTGGGAATGGTTTTTTAGCTTCTGACAATACGTTAGAAGGCTGTACCGGATATTATGCTAACACCAATATCGATGCCGAACTTACTTCACCACATAAAATTATTGTGGGCGCTATCAATGCTCTAGGACTAAAGGCCAGTTATTCCACCCCAGGAAGTGGAATCTGGGTCAGTGCACCCGGAGGTGAAGATGGAACGACTGATCCAGCGATGGTCACAACAGATATTCAAGGTTGTAGTCAAGGATTAAGTATAAGGAATTTTCTTTTTCCAACGGCCTTTGATTTTGGTTCACACGCTGACAATTTACTTTGTAATTACACCAATAGCATGAATGGGACTTCATCGGCCGCTCCTGTTGTTAGCGGTGTGATCGCTCTCATGCTTGAGGCAAACTCTGATCTCACCTTCAGGGACGTTAAACACATCTTGGCCATGACTGCTGTCCCCATTGATCTCATTGCGTTGAACACTCTAAACCATCCAGGTGGAGGGGCCCTTGACCTTCTCGGACACCAATACGACCTAAGATGGACAACTAATAATGCAGGACGGCCTTTTTCAAATTTTTATGGATTTGGCCGAGTTAATGCGCTAGAAGCCGTAAACGAAGCATTGATTTATTCTACTGACCTTGGCCTCTATGCCAGAACCATTGACCCTAATTCTGACCTAACTTATTATGATTCCGGAACCCTTGTTGGTGTTACCATTCCTGATAATTCCATCACGGGCATAGTCAATTCGATGACTTCTTTTCATAATTACATCATAGAAGCTGTTCAAGTTGAATTCACGACTGATCATCCAAAACCGAGCGAACTAGCAGTCCATTTAATTTCTCCCGGATTGACTACGAGCCGACTATTAAATATTAATAGTGGTGTTGATGATAACATCATCGCTACTAGCACCCTACTTATGACAAATGCTTTTTACAATGAAAACTCTGAAGGGACTTGGAGTATTCAGCTCATTGATGGAAGTAATACCGATGTCACAGCGGCAAGTTTAACGAATTGGAAACTCATCATCCATGGCCATAAGGAACCTATACCAGTAGGAAGTGAATCTCCTCCTACGGCAATCACAGGCCTAGTTCCGAATCCTCTCATTTCTCTATCTACAACTGTTTCTCCACTCTTCACCATCACCGATCCGGCAAACGCTTCTGTACTTCGATATGAAGTTTCAATCGTCGACTCATCAAATAATGTTGTTGCCGATTGGTACTCGATTCAAAATAGTATGACCTTTACAACCACTCTCCAAGGTACAAACGTTTTTGCGGACGGAACCTACACCGTAAAAGTTAGATCCGTGGACATTGATGAAGAAGTTTCTACAATTCCGTTTTCTTTGGCATGGACAGTTAATATTCCATGAAAAAATATTTTTTTATTGTCCTTTTTTTTGTGTTTCTTATTATGATCAATCTCTGGATTGCCAAGAAAAACCCATCTGAGAAGACCGCAGAATTACTCTTGACCCCTCTCATGAGAATCGCTCAGAAGGCCCCTAGCGACAGCATCATAACGGGCAGAACTCCCGCCAGCACTGTGGCCGCAAAAACTCACTATGTGCCTCATGTCGAACATTCTTTTAGTCCTGATCCAAATGTCACTCTTGATAGGGGTCAGATCCTCACTTTAGATATAGGGGCCATCCCCAAAAATCTTTATAAACCAGAGATGGGGGAACTTATTTCTGAAGATAAACAGTATAAGTATTATAAAAAATCTCCTACGCGCGATTCCCCAGAAGGGGTGCATCCAGTGGCCTATAATCCTTCTAAAAACCGCTTTCGACCCATTTCTAGTGTGGTTCATTTAAAGAATGTGAATGAGGGACAAAGACAAGAAATTCTATCCGCTGGATTTGAAGAATACTATTTTGATCAAAAACTTAAGATCCTTTTCATCCAAACTTCAGCAACAGAAGTTCTGGATGTTTACCAAGTTTTTAAAGATAAGGGCCTCAGTGTGCACCTCGAAATCCTTGCCCTGCCCCTTAAGGCCCACTAATTCTCCAACCCTGCAGCGCTTCCTGGCTTTGTTCTCCTCGACAACTGGGCCATTTTTCCTCACAATAAGAAGACTCAAAGATTCATTCCTACGGAGAACAATATGGCCAAAATTAAAGTCCAGAACCCTGTCGTTGAACTTGATGGCGACGAAATGACCCGTATCATCTGGTCATTCATTAAAAACAAACTGATCACTCCTTATCTTGATATTGATATCAAGTACTATGACCTTGGTATGGAAAATCGTGATAAGACTGATGATAAAGTGACCGTTGAAGCTGCTGAGGCCATCAAAAAGTATAACGTTGGAATTAAATGCGCGACCATCACGCCCGATGAAAAACGTGTGGAAGAATTTAAACTTAAACAAATGTGGAAGTCTCCTAACGGGACGATCAGAAATATTTTAGATGGAACTGTTTTTCGTGAACCTATCATCATCAAAAATATTCCTCGTCTTGTTCCTGGCTGGACTCAACCAATCGTCATTGGCCGTCACGCTTTTGGAGATCAATACCGTGCAACTGACGCTGTCATTAAGGGTAAAGGAACTCTTAAAATGAGTTTCACCTCTGAAGACGGTAAAGTTCAAGAGTGGGAAGTTTATAACTTCAAAGGTGATGGTGTGGCCCTTTCTATGTACAACACTGATGAGTCAATCCGTGGATTTGCTCAATCATGTTTTAATATGGCCTTGGTTAAAGGATGGCCTCTATATCTCTCTACAAAAAACACCATTCTTAAAAAATACGATGGCCGCTTCAAAGATATCTTTAATGAAATTTATGAAAAAGATTATAAGAAAAAGTTTGAAGCAAAAGGTATTGCTTACGAGCACCGTCTAATCGATGACATGGTTGCAGCTTGCATGAAATGGAGTGGTGGTTATGTTTGGGCCTGTAAAAACTATGATGGTGACGTTCAATCAGACACGGTCGCTCAAGGTTTTGGCTCTCTTGGGCTTATGACTTCTGTTCTTATGACTCCAGATGGGAAAACAGTTGAAGCTGAAGCCGCGCATGGAACAGTCACTCGTCACTTCCGTCTTCATCAACAAGGTAAACCAACATCAACCAACCCTATGGCATCAATTTTTGCTTGGACACGTGGACTTCACCACCGTGGAAAACTTGATGGAAACAAAGAGCTCACAACGTTCTGTGAAACTCTGGAAGAAGTCTGTATCAAGACTGTTGAGGAAGGTAAGATGACTAAAGATCTTGCGGCCTGTATCCATGGAGATAAAGTGGCTGCTGATAACTACCTCACAACCGAAGCATTCCTTGAAGCAATTAATCAGAATCTTCAAAAAAGACTTAGTAAGTAGTTAAAAAAAGGCCCTCTTATGAGGGCCTTTTTTTATAACCATTATGCCCAGTTTTTTAAAAAAGTCTCAAGATAAAGAAGTTATCGCTGCCATTGATCTGGGCTCCAATGCCCTTCGCGCTATCATAGCAACTTATAGTGATGATACTCTTGAGATCATCAAAACCATAAGAGTCCCCCTCCGTCTGGGTGAAGATGTCTTTCGCACTGGTAGGATCTCAGCTGAAAAGATGCAGTTAACAGAAGAAGCATTTATCGAGATCTTTCATAGTTTCGTTGAATATAACGTGACCAACGTTAGGGCCACGGCCACTTCGGCCATGCGCGATTCTTATAACGGAAAGATTCTGTCTCAGAAAATTTTTCAAAGTACAGGAATTGAAATCGAAATCATTTCTGGATCCGAAGAAGCAAATATCATTTTAAATGCTGTTCAGGGACAGATTAACCTCAGCAAAAAAACCTCTATGCTCATGGATATTGGAGGCGGAAGTACAGAACTCACTATCGTTGATGGTGGTAAAATACTTGCTTGTCACAGCTTTGATGTGGGTACTGTAAGGCTTCTCTCTGATCAAAGTAATGAGGAGCTTAAACGGAATATCGACCCACATATTCAAAAAATGATGACGTTCATTAAACATCATCTTCCTAAAAAGAGGCCTGACCTTTTTATTGGAACTGGTGGAAATCTTCGCAGGATTGGTAAGATTCGAAAAAAGATATTAGGCAAATCTTCTGAGTTTGCTCTTTTAACAGAGATCATCCATATGGAAGATTCAATATCAAGTATGACTTACGTTGATCGGTTAAGAAGTCTGGAGCTTGATCAAAACCGAGCCGATGTTATTTTGCCAGCAATCATGATCACTCGTACTCTTATGGAAAAACTCTCCCTGGCAGAGATACATCTTCCCAAAGTTGGACTTAAAGAAGGAGTTTTACTCTCCCTCTTAGATAAAAATCCGAAACATTTTATTTTAAAAGATTAACCCAAAACCTGTTTTAAAAACTTAGGGCTAATTAAGAGTTCCATCGTAAATCCATCCCACATTTTTCCTTCCAGCACACAGATTCCACCTTTTTTAATGGTCATAAAATCATGTTCTGGATGAAGGGCCAAAAGCGATGCGATCACTTTTGTTAAGTGAGGATCATGTCCTACAAAAGCATAATGGCCATCTGCGGGCAAAAAAGAAATATACTCAACCAAGTGACCTGGGTCATCTAAAATATCAAGATCACCCATAAGTTCAAGATCAGCTTCTTGATAATAATCCCAAAGCAGTTCTGAGGTTTGAACGGCACGGGCCAATGGCGAAGAAAAGATCACATCGATTTTTTCTTCTGCCTGTTTAAATACACTAAAGGTCTTATGAAGTTTTTTAATTCCCTCATCGGTTAATATTCTTTCAAAGTCTGTGTCTTGATCAAAAGAAAAATGTCCTTCAGCTAAACCGTGTCTAATGAAGATGAGTTTCATGGTAGTGCCTTTTCGCGTTGAATGGTTTTATTCATCAGGGCCATATGTGTACCCTTCTCTTCTTCTCCTTCAAGTGGAGTTTTCTGAATGTAAGAACCGTCTTCTTGAAGCATCCATGCCTGACGGTTATCTTGCAGCATGATATCGATGAATTCCCAAAGTTTCTCTCTAAGTTTAACTTCTAAAATAGGAACAATAAGCTCCACCCTGTTATGTAAATTTCTATGCATCCAATCCGCTGATCCCACATAGAATTCACCTTCAGTAGGAATATCCGAACCGTTGGCAAAATAAAAAATACGTGAATGTTCTAAAAATCTTCCAATGATAGAAATCACTTTGATATTCTCAGAAAGGTTTTTTATGCCTGGCTTAAGACAACAAAATCCTCTTACGATCAAAATAATCTCTACCCCGGCCATACTCGCTTCATAAAGGATTTCAGAGATCACTTCATCTTCCAAAGAATTCATCTTTGCAATAATCTTAGCGGGTTTTCCGGATTTTTTGTTTTTAATTTCCTGTTGGATTTTGGCCATAAAAGAAGATTTCATATTAATAGGGGCCACCATAATATCACTGTAATCTGTTTTAAGAGATGAACCTGTAAGATAATTAAAAACTTCAATCACTTCATTACATATCTTTTTATTACATGTTAACAATCCCAAGTCGGTATAAAGATTTGAGGTTTGTGAATGATAATTACCTGTACCCACATGAGCATAACTTACAATCTCACCATCATTTTCCTGACGGATGATCAAAGTTGTTTTGGTATGTGTCTTAAGACCCAAAATTCCATACACGACATGAACACCCGCATCTTCAAGCTTTTGGGCCCAAACGATATTTCGTTGTTCATCAAACCGGGCCTTAAGTTCAATCAGACAAACGACCTGTTTCCCTTTTTCGGCCGCTCGGATCAAATTTCGGATAAAGGGAGAATTATCCCCAGTTCGGTATAAGGTCATTTTAATTGTAAGCACATGCGGATCCTCAGCTGCGGCCGCAATAAATTTCTCTACCGTTCCTGAAAAACTCTCGTAAGGATGATGAAGAAGAATATCACCCTGTTTGATCAAGGTGAAAATATTGCTATTCTCTGCAAAGGCTTTCGGAATGACCGGGGCCCAAGGTTTGAACTTAAGATCCGGTAAGTCTAAATCAACAATACTTTTCAGGATCGTAAAATCGATGGGAAAATCCATCATGTAGATATCTTCGTCTAAAATTTCAAGAGAATCTTTAAGGAAGTTTGTCATGCTTGGGTCAGTGTCTTTGTGAATTTCTAAACGCACACACTCGGCCAAACGTCGCTCTTTGATCCCTTCTTCCACCAAGATCAAAAGATCCTGAGCTTCGTCTTCACGGTGATCCACATCAGCGTTTCTTGAAACTCTGAAAGGGATCGTTTGTTGAATATCCATACCAGGATATAACATAAACAGATTTGAGCGTACCAAAGTGACAGTGGTCACAAAACGAAACTTTTTCTCACCTTCAAGAGGTGGCAACTGAATAAGGCCAGGAATAACTTCAGGAATCTTCACACGTGAAAACAGGATAGTTTCAGTCTGTGGATTTTTAAGAATCATGCCTAAAGAATAAGAAAGATTTGAAATAAATGGAAAAGGATGCCCGGGATCAACAGAGAGAGGTGTTAGCACGGGAAAAACTTTGCGTTTAAAATAGCTATTGCAATAATCTTGCTCTTCAAGATTAAGTTCATCAAAGTTAAAAATAAAAATATCATTTTTTTCTAACTCAACCACCAATTCTTCATAAATTGCACGCTGTTTCACGAGGTCTTCGTTAATATGCTTTCTAATGGCGGCCATCTGGTCCTGTGGACTTTGCCCATCGATAGACCTATGAGTAAAACCTGAAATAATCTGGTGTTTAAGGTACCCCACTCGTTTCATCACAAACTCATCTAAGTTAGATGAAAATATAATCAAAAATCTCAAACGCTCTAAGAGAGGGTTTCGTTTATCAGAAGACTCATAAAGGACCCTGCGGTTAAAATGTAACCATGAGGTATCCCTATTTAGGAAATGGGTCGGATCAACATTAAAATTGATCTTTTTGGGTTGTCGGGTAGCACTCCGTCGCTTACGCATTTTTCATCCTCGTCGTTTCAATTCGATGACCTGTCTAAATTTTAGACACCTAAACGCCAGTCTGTGAAATTTTTAGTCACTCCCTTTAAATTTAAAAAACCTCGCCCCCTCTGACAAGGAAATAACCCCTTGAAAGTATGGGATTTAGTTTAAGATTTGGGGGGCCAGTCTAAATAGTGCTCATTGGCATCAGACTTGGAGAGATAAAGATACATCAATGGTTTTTATGGGGGTATTTATGTCACACAAACTTCATCATTCTCTAGCACTTTTGCCACTTATGTCGATCCTCTCTTTATCACCAGCTCAACTTGAACATAAGTCAGCGTTTCGAGAGGTTGCCTCAATCACAGTTGAAAAAATTAAAAACTTTCCTAAATATGAAAAAGAGGCAAAAAAAGTAGATAAAACCATCATCATAAAACAATCAGACCTCTCCCATGACAAATATATGCTCACAACTCATGAGCTCCATGAATCACTTATCAAAGAAGAAAAAGACTTTAAAAAAGATCTAAAAGATAAAAACGAGATTGCCGAACAAAAAAAACGTCTTGAAGATCTGACTAAACAAGTTGTCATCTCAGAAGAAAATCTTAAAGATCTCCAGGAGAAAAAAGTTCTGGATGAGGCCCAATTAAAGGCTTCTCTTAATGATATTAATGCCAACAAAATCATCCTGGAAGACCTTCTAAGCAATTTGGAAAAGATCGAAAGCAAAGATGTTTCCCAAGAGATAAAAGAAGTTAAAGTCTCAGAAGAAAAAAAAGAAGTGCCTAAAAAAGAAGATAAAAAAGACGAAAAAGAAGAGAACAAAGAAGATAAAGACAAAATCGCCAAGACCGAAGATAAAGACGATAAAAAAGAAGAAAAACACGAATGCAATTATGAAGAAAAAAACCTTGTATTAAGCAAAAAAGTTGAAGAACTCATGGCCCAACAAAACAGCATCATGCAAACACTTTTAAGTGTCACACAAATGATGGTATCCATGAACCAACAACAATCTCCTTTCCAATACAGAGGCCCTGCCTATGGTGGACAATATCAGTATGCTCCCCAAAACGTGACAGGTAACTGGGTTTATATGCCTTCACAAAATCAGGCCCCTCAACAGTACGTGCAGATGCAACAACGGCCAGAGCAACAGGTCTCATATCTGCCTACCGTAAATAACAATTGGGGCCTCGTGCCCGAGATGAATCTTGAGCCAAGATTTTCACCCGTGACTGTTCAACCAGGTCCTTTTGGAGATGCCCCATTTATGTACAATATGACTCCAACGCCCATGCAACAAACTCTTCCGATGGCACCTATGGCGCAGATGCCTAACCAGAACGGAATGGCCCCTATTCAGGCAAACTTTCAAGTGCCTGTGTCAAACTTAAATCCCGGCAGTTTCATGTTATAAAAAGCTTACCTGACTCAATGCCTCCCTTATAAAGGGAGGCCACTTTTCTTCTCAAGGAAAATTCTGCCCACCCGACAAGTCTTTTATGATGAATCCAACCTGTGGGACTCTCAAATGAAAGATACGTCTGTTAAACATAAAGAAAAATCAATCATACGGGCCTGTCACACGTGTCTAAAAGTTAATGAATCTCCTAAAGAACTTGAGCGATGCATGCATTGTGATAAGCCATTTCTCCCTTTGCGTTACGTCGAAAAAGTTCATCATAAAAATCAAAAATTTGAACAATATTTTTCATCAAGTGATCAGCTAGAAGAGGAAGATTTAATCAAAGGTCTTTTTGTTTTGTGGTAAAAGTATGTTAGCGTGAGCGAATGCAACCAAACCTCACTTCGACCTCTCACGATCTTCATCCTGTCATTGTAAGATTACTCAAAAAGCGAGGAATTTCTCCCGCTCAAATGCAAGACATTTTGTCATGGAATTTAAAGGATCTGCCACTTCTCACATCTATGTTGGATCTTGAAAAAGCTTCTGAGCGTTTACTAAATGCAATTGAAGCTGGTGAACGTATAGGGATTTATGGTGATTATGATGTTGATGGCACAACTTCTTGTGCCTTGCTCTGGCATTTTTTCAAAATGCTCGGCTTAGAGGTAGATGTTATTCAACCCAGCCGCTTCATTGAGGGATATGGCGTTCATAATTCATCTATTGATTTGGCCTTAGAAAAAAATATCCAAGTTCTTATTACGGTAGATTGTGGTATCACAGCGACAGCAACAGCAGATTACGCCGTGGAAAGAGGGCTTGATCTCATCATCACCGACCACCATAGAGATGCGGCCACTCATATTCCTCGTGCTTTTGCTGTAATCAATCCATGTCGCCGAGATGAACCAGAAGATTCCCCCCTTCGTGCCTTGGCCGGGGTGGGAGTGGCCTTTGCTCTGGCCCTACAAATTAAAAATGATCTCGCTCGCCGTGGAAAAGAAATCCCCAGCTTGTATTCGTTATTGCAGTTTGTGGCCATTGGAACAATTTCCGATCTGGCCCGTATGACCCCCCTTAATTTAAGACTCACTCGTCATGGACTTAAACAAATTCCTCAAACTCAATATCCAGGCATCCGTGCTTTTTTTTCTCCGGAAGAAATGCTCTCTGCGATGATTCCATCTGAGAGAATTTCTTTTCACGTGGGTCCTCATATTAATTCGAAAGGCAGACTTGATCATCCTGAACGCGCACTTAAACTTTTGATCGCTAAAGAATTTTCGGAAACCCGCGAACACTTTTCACATCTTGAGGTGGCCAATCGTGACCGTCGATTCATTCAGCAGGAAGTATTTGGTGAGGCCAAACAAGATGTCATAAAAAATATTTCTGGTGATGATCTATTTGTGAATATTTTATATCAACCTCACTGGCATGAGGGTGTGATAGGTATTGTTGCTTCAAAACTGGTTGAAACTTTTGAAGTACCTGCCATCATTTTTACTAACGCCGAAGAAGAAGGTGTGATCAAAGGCAGTTGTCGTACGGCCGGTGATCTTAATATGTTTGATCTACTTCACGAATGCCGAGATCTCTTTATTAAGTTCGGAGGCCATAAAGCAGCGGCCGGACTTTCTATGAAAAAAGAAAACTACCAAGCTTTTAAAGAAAAAATGACAGAGCTTCTTAAGGTTATCCCTGAGGCGCTACGAACCAAATCATCAAGTTAT
>CAMCZE010000036.1 GCA_945885655.1 Bacteriovorax stolpii
AAGTACGCGCCAGCGACTATTATTCAAAACTATATTCATTTTAAATGTCTTCATGAGCATGTTGTATTCCTTTCGGTTCAAACAATGGATATTCCCCATGTCCCAAAAGGTAACAGAATTCGTTTACAAAACATCGGTCCGCAAATTTATCGGTTAATCATTCAATTTGGTTTTATGGATTTGCCGAATGTGACGGATGAACTTAATAACATCGAACTTGATAATAAAGTGATGTTGGATCCGAATACTGCAACCTTTTTCCTAGGACGAGAACATATCATGGCCACAGAAAAAAAAGGTATGGCCATTTGGAGAGAAAAAATATTTGCTCTGATGTCAAGAAACGCTCAAACAGCAACCGAGTTCTATCACCTACCTAAAAAGCGCGTGATCGAAATCGGCTCCCTTATTGAGTTATAAACTTATTCCTGTTACTCAGGAATGGTGATTCTAAGAAATTAAAAGATCAATGTCTTAATGACTGACATTTCACGAATAGCGTAAGAAACTCCTTCACGCCCAGAACCAGAATCTTTCATTCCTCCAAAAGGAAAATGCTCCACCCTGAAACCCGGACCATCATTAATGACCAAAGCACCCACTTCAATTTCTTCAAAAAACTTTTTAATCACCGTCATATCATTGGTAAATAGGCCGGCCTGTAAACCAAAGGCCGAAATTTTTAAAAGATCCAAAACTTCATTTACTGATGAAAACTTACGAAGAGGAATAACGGGGCCAAAAGTTTCATCTTTCACCAGTTCACAATAATCATTTACGTTTTCTAAAATGGTAGGATGAATAATACAGCCATCGCGTTTTCCACCCATGATGAGAGTGGCCCCTTGAGAAACGGCATCATCAATTCTTTTTTGAATTGAGATGGCGGCACCTTCGTGGACAACGGGACCTATAAAAGTATCTTTAAGGGTAGGATCTCCAATTTTGAGATTTGTTGATTCTTTGATGAGAAGTTTTTTAAACTCCTCATAGACTTTTTCATGAATAAAAAGTTTTTTTGAAGCCGTACAACGCTGACCTGCTAAACCAAAACGCTGGGTCACGGCCGTTTTTGCTGCCAATTGAAGATCTCCATCAGGCATAACAATCAGAGGATCATTTCCTCCTAACTCTAACAACAACTTTTTAAAACCAGCATTCTGGGCAATGGATCTTGCTGCAACAACACCACCAGTAAAACTGATACAATTAATGTCTGTGTGTTTAGTAAGTTCACCCATCACAGGGATATCAGGATTTATGATTTGAAATGTATCCTTAGGCATCCCTGCTTCGTAACAAACTTCGGCCAACATTTTCCCAGAGAGAAAAGTTTGTGGGGCCGGTTTAAATAAAACCGTATTTCCCGCAGCATAGGCCGGACCAATTTTATGTGCCGAAAGATTGATTGGGAAATTGAATGGAGTAATGGCCATAACCATGCCAATAGGAAAATGCTCGACTAAACCACGGCGATTTCTTTTAGGAGGAAAAGCATCCGTATAAAGAATTTCTCCATGGATGCGAGTAGCTTCCTGAGCAGATAACGTAAAAGTCATAACAGCTCGGTCAACTTCTACTAAACTGTCAGTGATCGTTTTACCCATCTCTAGCGTAATCTGCATGGCAATTTTCTCTCGATCACGAACCAGAATTTTGGCCACTTTCTCTAAGATCGCTGCTCTTTCAAAAGGGGCCATATTCTTTTGCGTTTTTTTTCCTGCTTCAAGAATCTCAACTGCTTTCATGGCCTCTTCACGAGTGGTATAAGTGATGTCTGCTATAGATTTATTCGTGAACGGATTAATAATCTTATAAGTATTCATTTCCAATCCCTTTTTAACTTAACTTTTTAATAGCTTGTTCTAATACACCCATGCCTTCTTCTAGTTCTTCTTTGCTTATTGTTAACGGAACAAGAAGTCTTAAAACATTTCCATAGGTTCCTGCTGAAAGAACAATCAATCCATTCTGATAACATTCTTTAGTTATAGCACCGGCAAGTTCTTTATTAGGCTCTTTGCTTTTACGATCTTTTACTAACTCAATGGCCCGCATGGGGCCTAATCCACGAACATCACCCACACAAGAAAATTTATCTTTATAGCTATCAAGCGTCTTTTCTAAAACAGAAGTTATCATCTCCGCATTTTTAAGTACAAATCCTCCACGCATTTGTTTAAATACGGCCAAAGCCGCAGCACAACTTAAAGGATTTCCACCAAAAGTTCCTCCTATGCCACCATCCATCGGAGCATCCATGATTTCGGCTTTCCCCACAACTCCTGCGATTGGTAAACCACCTCCAAGACCCTTGGCCGTTGTGATAAGATCTGCAGCAACTCCATAATGCTCCATTGCGAACACTTTTCCAGTTCTACCAAAACCAGTCTGAACTTCATCAGCAATCAGTACGATGCCATGACTGGTACAGAAATCTCTAAGTTTCTGCATGAATTTTTTTGGAGTGACGACAAATCCGCCCTCACCTTGAACCGGTTCAAGAATCACAGCGGCCACAGCGTCTGGAGAAATTTGTGAAGTTACAGAATCGACAAAAATTTTAAAACACTCTTCCGAAACATCCCCTTCAGTTGGCCATCTATATTCATATGGAAAAGCATAACGATAAACATCACTATTTAAAGATCCAAATCCATATTTGTAGGGTTTTGTTTTTGAAGTGAGAGTCATCGCCATATATGTGCGGCCATGATAAGCGTGATCAAAACATACGATGGCATTTCTTTTAGTATGTGCTCGGGCAATTTTGATGGCATTCTCAACGGCCTCTGCCCCACTGTTAACTAAAAAAGCTTTTTTATCATAATTTCCTGGAGCATGTTCAGTAAGAAGCTTACATACTTCCACATAACTGGCGTATGGAACGATGTTAAAACTTGTATGAAGAAATTGATCGGCCTGCTCTTTTACGGCATTTACAATGTCTGGGTTACAGTGACCAAGATTTGTCACACCAATCCCACAGGAAAAATCTAAAAATTTATTACCATCCACATCTTCTAAAGTCGAACCGTTTGCACGGGCAGCGAAAATGGGAGTTGAATGAAATGGTCCACGGGCAACGTAACGTCTACGTTCTTCCATGAGTTTTTGTCCTTTAGGACCTGGGACAGAAGTTTTTAAACTGATTGTTTTCATATTAATACCATCCAATTGGTGTTTCATCTAAGTTGATATTGATTTGTTTTATTTCAAGGTAAGCTTCGATTCCATGAAGACCAAGCTCTCTGCCATGTCCACTTTGTTTATAACCACCCCAAGGCATTTCATTAAATGTGGGATGATAGTTATTCACCCATATAATTCCTGCTCGTAGGGCCTGCGATACTCTGTGAGCACGAACGACATTTTTAGTCCAGATCCCTGCTGCCAGACCATATTCAGAATCATTGGCCAATTCAATCGCCTCTTCTTCTGTTGAAAAAGGAATCACCGAAAGAACTGGACCAAAAATTTCTTCACGAGCAATTCGCATTGTTGGTTTTACATGATCAAAAATTGTTGGCTCTAAAAAGTTACCTAGAGAAAGATCTGCAGAAGTGGGACGCTTTCCACCGCAGATAAGTTTTGCTCCCTCATCTATACCGATTTTAATGTAAGACTCAACTTTTTCACGGTGATCACTTGAAATCAAAGGACCCATCTTTGTTCCCTCAGAAAGTCCGTGTCCCAACTTAATCCGAGAGATTTTGGCGAGCATGCCATCAACGATTTGTTTATGAACACTCTTATGCACAAGAAGTCTTGAGCCAGCTGAACAGACCTCGCCTTGGTTAGCAAATGCACCAAAGAGTGCTCCATCCACAGCGGCCTCAATATCACAGTCTTCGAATATGATATTAGGATTTTTTCCACCCAACTCTAAAGTCACCCGTTTAAGATTGCCAGTGGCCGCTGTCATAATTTTTCTTCCTGTGGCCGTTCCACCAGTAAAGGCAATTTTATCTACATCTTTATTGATCGCTAACTCTTCACCAGCACCCACTCCTGGACCAGAAACGATGTTCACAACACCTTCAGGTAGACCAGATTCATGAATAATTTTTGCCAATTCTAAGGCCGTCATAGGAGTTAATTCAGAAGGTTTTAAGATGACAGTATTTCCAGCGGCAAGGGCCGGAGCAATTTTCCATGACGCCATAAGAAGAGGAAAATTCCAGGGAACTATCTGACCACACACCCCTACAGGTTCACGTACCACATAAGAAATTGAATTGGCAGGCACACTCATCGTTTCACCATGAATCTTTGTGGCCAGGCCCCCATAAAACTCAAAACAGTTGGCAGCATCAGCAACATCATATTCAGCTTCTGGAAGTGGTTTTCCGCAATTTTTAGTTTCTATCTCTGCAAGCATTTTTGCTTTCGCACGAATTCCGTCAGCAATTTTAAATAATGCCTTTCCACGATCGAGGGCCGCTGTTTTTCTCCATGGACCATGATCAAAGGCTTTGCGAGCAGCTGCGATAGCAATCAACATATCTTCTTTTGTACTCTCTGGAACAGTTGCAATTTGTTCTCCGTTAGCAGGGTCCATGATCTTTCTGATTTGACCAGATTTTGATTGGGAAAACTTTCCATCAATATAATTGTCATACTTTTGCATATAAATCCTTTATTCCGCACCTGGAGTTAAATAAATACCAACTAAAATAAACACGATACATAACCACTGAAGTTTAGTGATTTTTTCTTTTAAAACCATCGCTGCAAAACCCAACGTTACTAACGGATACGCTCCTGTAAGCGGAGTCACGATGGAAATGGGTCCATATTTGGAAGCAATGATCACTCCTAAATCACCAGCGGCCATCATACCCATGGGCATAAAAGATTTCACCCATTCGCCAGCGGAGTGTTGGCCTTTTCTGCCGAAAATAAAACCAAAAATTCCTAATGTTAAAAATCCGCCCATCGTATTACAAAGGGCAAGTGTTGCATCACTGGCATTTGGTAAACTATAAGAGAACTTCACTAAGGTCTGCGCACTGGCCCAGAGGACAAGAGCAAAAAATGAAAGAGGAATCCATTTTTTATTGGTCGCTTTGGCATTAGGATCTGGTGGGGAATAAGAAAGGCCCAAACACGCGGCAATAACGATCCCCACCCCCACATATTGAATTGGCAGAAGTTCTTCATTTAAAAAGAATCGAGCAAATAAAATTGTAAGCGCAGGATAGGCCGCAGACAAGGTTCCGACGATGGTGATGGGGCCAGCAACGATAGATTCAAAATAAAGAATCCATCCTGCACCATCTAAGATATAAGCAAAAACGCCTACGGCCATGAATTGAAATCCAGCGGGATCAGTAATAACAGGATGCTCATTAGTGAAAAAATACCCCAAGTTGATGATTGCCTTAGCTACAACAAAATAAAGGCAGAAACGTGCCGGTGGAACTTCCGATATCCACTTTTTGACCAATCCTTGGCCAATACCATAAAGCACAAGTGCAGCGATGGCGGGAACTAACCACACCATATAGGAGCTTTGACCATCCATGATTGTTCTCCGATGAAATTATTTTTTATTTTTTTTGGCATCTTTAATCTGTTTTACCACTCTGAATGCCGCATTGATGGCACCCGATGAATGTGTACCTTCCGTAAAATCTCCTGCGAGGTAAAGTCTATTTTCAGGACGTCTGATCTCATTGGAGAGTTCATCAAATCTAGAACGGCCTACGGGCCAGCCTGCTATGGCCCGAGGGTGATATCGATAAAACTCCATACCAATGATTTCTTTACTAAACCCTGGCCAAAATCGTTCAAAACTTCTTTTTAAAATTTCACGCACCTGATCCTGATTCATAAAGTTAAAACCTTCGGCCCTCTCACCCGTGATGAGGAGAGAAACAATCTTTATTTTGGTCTTCTGATCAGGATTACCATCATAAATGACACCCAATTCTGAATCAGTTAAAAATGGCAATATAGAATCACCATTTTTATTCCAAAACGTTGAAGCAGAACTTGGAACAAATATATGTGCCTTAAAATACGATCCATAGGTCTGAGTTGAGATGGCCTCTAATTTTTTTTCTGACATCGATGGAGAAATTTGCACTTCCATATTTAGACGAAACAAAGGAATCGTTGTCACCACATGTGAGGCCTTAATCGTTTTACTTTGATTTGTAGTTACATCCAGGTAGTTAATTGTAACGACATCATCTTTAGTTGTAATTTTTGTTACTCTCTGATTGGTCGAGATATTTTCACGGCCAATTTTTTTAGTTAAAGCATTAGTAAAGATTTCATTTCCGTTAATAATACGAAAGCTTCTCTCACCATCTCCTAGAAAAATTGCAAGTTCCTCAATGGCATCCAAAGCTCCGAATGCATTCCACTCTGTCCCTGCTTCACACTCAACAGAAATACGAATCCACTCGGCCACTTTTTTTGGTAGGTTTTGCTTTTTTACCCAGTCTTCAAATGAAATATCTTTTAGTTTTAAAGTCTCTATATCAATGGGCTCTTTAACAATCTTAGGAATTAGCTCTGAGACCGTTTTTTTAAAAGTCTCAAGTGCTTTACGTTCTTCTTCATTAAAAAGTTTTGCCACATACTGAGGTTGAGTATCCTCGATAAATTCATTTTTTTTGCCCTCTAAAACGATACTAGACATTGCAACATCCTCACGTAGAGGAAGTTTTAATTCTTTAATAATTTTTACTGCAGGGTTAGATTCCCAATATTCTTCCATTCCAGAGTCGGCCAGAAGTGTTTCTCCGTTCATCTTGTAAGTCACTGTACGAACCCGTCCGCCGATATGGGGAGTGAGTTCTAGGATATGGTACTTGATTCCGGCCTTTTTTAATTCGTAAGCGGTTGTTAAACCACTTAGGCCCGCACCGACTATAACCACATCAGATCTGTCGGGAACTTTTGAAAAAGATTGAAAACTTATAAGGAACAGCATTCCAGTAACAAAAAGGGTGTGAATCATATATCTCCTATTTAAGAAAAAATTTTTACATGCTCTGTTTTTTCTGAAAAGATAAATCACGATTTTTATTTATTTAAGAGGCTAAAGGAGACTGAACATGTCAGGCAAAAACATATTCATTCAGGGTAAATGGGTGAAACCGCATTCTGAAAAAACGTTAGAGGTTCTTAACCCTGCAACAGGTGAAGTTATAGCTCACTGTTTTGATTGTGATACCATCGATGTGAATAATGCCGTCATGTCCGCTAAAAAAGCTCAAAAATCTTGGTGGAAAGTTCCGGGTGTTGAGAAGGCGAAGATCATGCGTGAGATTGCTGCAAAAATTCGCTCTCGAGAACATGACCTCTCCCGCACTCTTTCACTAGAATGTGGCAAACCCTTATGTGAAGCAGTTGACTGCGTGGACTGGGTAGCTGCTTGTTTTGAATACTATGGTGAATATGCTCGTTCGAGTTATGGAAATTCCATTCCTCCTGTTGCTCCTCACCAAATAAATTTTACTATCAATGAACCCTTGGGTGTTGTGGCGGCCATTGTTCCTTTTAACTTTCCTCTACTTCTTATGTCTTGGAAAGTGGCCCCTGCCATCGCAGCTGGAAATACAGTTGTGCTTAAAGCTCCTCATCAAAATCCACTTTCAAATTTAATCTTGGCCGAATGTTATGAGGGTCTTCTTCCTCCAGGAGTTGTTAATGTTATTACTGGAGGTGGCCAAACCACGGGTGAGGCCTTAATTCAACATCCAGATATTGATCTTATCGCCTTTACCGGTTCTTGTAATGTCGGAAGACATATCGCAGCAGTCGCAGGCGCACAGCTTAAAAAAGTAAACCTTGAATTAGGAAGTGTGGATCCTTTTATTGTATTTGATGATGCTGACATTGAAGTTGCTATCCGAGGTGTGGCCTGGGCAAGACTACTTAATGCCGGTCAAGTTTGCACATCTTCTAAAAGAATTTATGTCGATAAAAAAATAGCTCCAGAGTTTATTCGAAGGATTCATGAATTTGTTAAGACCATTAAAGTGGGTGATCCAATGAAATCGGACACTGACATGGGTCCAGTCATTTCTAAGGAAGCACTTTTAACAATCGAAAAACAAGTCAAAGAGGCCGTAAGCCAAGGGGCCAAAGTACTTTATGGTGGTAAAATTTTTAATCCCCAGGGGCTTAAAGGTTTTTTCTTTGAACCAACCATTCTTGTGGATGTTAAACATGGAGATCTCCCCACTCGTGAAGAGATTTTTGGGCCAGTTATTTCTATTACAACATTTGAAACGGCCGATGAGGCCATTGAGATGGCCAATGATTCTAAGTATGGCCTTGGTGCCTGTATCTATACGAAGAGCCTAGAGATTTCGATGAAAGCGATGGAAAATATTAAGGCGGGAACTTTTTGGATTAATGATCCACTAAGTGATAACGACGCTGCTCCTTTTGGAGGCATGCGCTGGAGTGGGATGGGCCGAGAGTTAGGTGAAGAAGGACTAAATGCCTACCGAGAACCAAAACACGTTCATCTTGATTACATCATGGAAACAAAATCGTATTGGTTCCCTTATACAAATAGAAACTCTCATAAATAAACGTAAAAGGAATGTATGACTAAAAAGTTTGTCGTAATTGGTGGGGCCGGTGCAATGGGCAGAATTACCGTGACTGATCTCTACCACACATCACGTGCCACTGATGAAGTGGTCATCGCAGATTATGATTTAAATAAAGCTGAGGCACTCGCAGCTTCATTTCCTGCTCACAAAGATCGTCCCAAGATGTCCGCTGTAAAAGTTAACGTCAGAGAACCTGAATCAGCCGCACGGATTCTATCAGACGCTTATATTCTCATTAACTGTGCTCAGTACCAGTTAAACCTAGAAGTCATGGAAATTGCCCTAAAGATTCCTTGTCACTACACGGATCTTGGTGGTCTCTTCCATTACACCAACAAACAAATGTTATTAAATGATCGTTTTGAAAAAGTACGTAAAATTGCCGTTATCGGTATGGGTGCTGCTCCAGGTATCACAAATATTCTTTCTCGTCTTGCTTGTGATGAGCTTGATACTGTTAAAGAAATTCACACCCGTGTGGCCGGGGTAGATGATACAAAATATAATCCTTCTCAGGCGCTTCCGATTGCTTATTCTCTTAAGACGATATTGGAAGAGTTTTCATTTGAGCCTGCCGTTTTTACTAAGGGCCAGTTCACGTTCACAAAACCCATGTCGGGGGATGTTCCTCACTCTTTTCCAAAACCAGTTGGGATGAAAAGACCTATGTTCACTCTTCACTCTGAAGTGGCCACTCTTCCTCTTTCATTTAAAGACAAAGGTGTGAGGGAAGTGACTTTTAAGATTGCGTTTGATGCAATGTTTTTAGATCGTGTAAGATTTTTAAGAGATCTAGGCATGGCCTCTCATGATCACATCACTGTTATGGGTAAAGATGGCGAAATTCAAGTCACTCCAATCGATGTTGTAAACAAAGTGGCCATGGCCCAACCTCCTGCTAAGCAGGTGGGGAAAATGAAACAATATGAAATCGTGCGTTCTGTAGTTAAAGGAACAAAAAAAGTTAAAGGTAAGTCCACTCAAGTAACGATCATTGCAGATCTTCATACTCAAGGTATTCCTGGATGGGGAATGGGCATTGATGTAGACACAGGTTGCCCACCGGCCGTTTGCGCTCAAATGATTGCTGATGGAGAGATTAAAGGATTTGGAGTTCAGGCGCCAGAAATAGCAGTTGATCCCACATTGTTTTTTAAACGTTTAAAGATTCGTAAGATGAAGGTCGTGGTTCAAAAAAAATCAGGCTGGTCACTAAAAGTATAATTTGAAGGCCGGGGAAAACCCGGCCTTCAAACTTTAGATCGCTTGAAGTTGTTTAAGAAATTTTTCAGATTTCAGGACTTTTCTTGCAATAACATCCCCAAGTTTTTTCCCAGCTTCAATATCTGAAGGATGGTGAACTCCCCCTAAGACTCGGTTTTCCGCTACTTCATCGGCCCTTCTCATAAAGGCTTCAGCTCGGTCAGGATATTTATAAGAAAGAACATGGGCCATGACTCGTGAAACAGTTGTGTGCCCACTTGGATATGCATAAGATTTTTCGCGTTTAATACAAGGCTTAATGAGAGGGTTACGAATATAAGGCCTTGGTCTCTTAAATGTTTTTTTTGCAATATGGGTATTAATTCCTGCTTCTATATAGGCCTTTAGAACCGCAAAAGAGAAACGTTTTGCTTCCTTACTTGTAAGTGGGCCATCTCCGTTAACAAACAGACTTTTTAGACTCGTATTAACTTGTTTTGCTGCCAATGCGCAATCTTGCTCTGTTCGTGATTCTTGATATCTGAGAAGAATATCAAAATCTCTTTCTTCTTCTATCGAACCTCTGGCCGGATAATTCCCTAACAAAAGACGTGCTTTTGAAGGATTAAGCAAAGTAAAATACTTTTTCTGAGTAGCTGCTTGAGACGTATGTGTGAGAGTAACTGTTAATAACAAAAATAAGGGCAAGTATTTAATCATGACTATCCTCCATATCTATTTAGAATAGCATAGGATGGCAGAAGCAAAAGGGATTGTTAAGAAAGTGTGATTTTCATGATGTTAACCGCATTTTTTTAGGTAGGAGGTTGATATGAACTCATTTTTAATTAAGTTCTTTTTTCAATCGCTCCACCTCAAGATGCATGCGATTGACTTGGTCCAAAAGATTTAAAATAATCGGTATCCCTTCTTCATTAACACCAAAATCATCACGCAACTCTTGTATAAGCCAAATTCTGGCGAGATCTTCATCATCAAAAAGGGGAATGTTCTGATCTTGAGGCCGAATCCATGCCTCTTGAATAAAATGAAAAATGACCTCGCTGGAGACCCCACAGTATTCAGAAACCTCTTCAATTTTACGACGTTCAGACTGCTCCATTACTGCATCCTCGGATTATAGTCATACTGACCTTTTAGATTAAGTACAGCATCTCTGAGACCTGGATCAATTTGTTTTGGCATAACAATCTTGAGCATAATAATAAGATCACCCCGGCTCCCTTCTGCACCAGCACCTTTCTCTTTTATTTTTAATTTTGTATCAGATGAAACTCCTGCAGGGACTTTGACTAAGATCTTACCATCCAAAGTAATGACTTCTACTTCTCCTCCGGTAAGGGCCTCAAGGAAACTGATGGGAACTTCCATCTCAATATTTTTCCCTTTACGTTTATGGCCTTTAAGCGGGCGTTCAATAATTTCGACATATGCATCCCCCGGTTGACCACTGCCCATGCCTTGCTCACCCAGACCTTTAAAACGTAATTTTTTTCCACTCTCAATACCGGGTGGTATTTTAACTTTTAAACTTTTACCATTGGGCAGGGTCATGATTTTCTCGGCCCCAAGAGCAGCTTCTTTAAAATCAACTTCCATTTTATATTGTACATCTTCACCTGGAACGTTCATGCCACCTTTGCGACCGGCACTAAATAGATTTTCAAAAAAATCCGCTCCATCAACATCATCTCCAAATGAATACGAATAACGACCACCCTCTTGTTGTGTATCGTAGTAAGAGGGTCGTCGCCTTTTATTAAAGGATTCTTCGTAATTTTTTTTACTAGTCTCACCAGTTTCTCCGTGATCAAAACGTGCACGCGCCTCTGCTGTACCCACTTGATCAAACGCATGTGAAACTTCTTTAAATTTTTTTTCAGCGGTTTTATTTCCAGGATTTAAATCAGGATGATATTTTCTAGCAAGCTTTCTGTAATTCTTTTTAATTGCATCCAGAGTTGCATCTTTTTGCACTTCTAATATGGCATAAGGATCAAGCATATTTTCTCCCCGTGTTTACCTAGTTTAGTCAGCTTTATTTAAATGGCAAGTCTTCCCATCATATGTTTTCTGAGACTTAAGATTACCTAAATTTAAGATCTGGGGATTAGACAATACAATCATTTCATGAAAACAATCATCTCCATGGAAGAAGAACTTCAAATACCGCCGCATAGTCTTGATCATCACATTGGACCTTTAGAGGCCCCTATACAAATTATTGAATATGGAGATTATGAATGTCCATATTCGGCCGTATTAGCACCTGACCTAGAAGAATTATTGGATCATTACAAAAATGACATTTGTTACGTTTATCGTCATTTCCCTTTAAAGACATTACATCCTCATGCTGAGATGGCGGCCATCGCTGCTGAAGCCGCTCATGTGCAAGAAAGATTCTGGGATATGCATCACATGTTATTTCATTCATCAGCAGCACTGTCAGATGAGCTAATTGATAACATAGCTTTCCAACTTGGGCTTGATATGGAACTTTTTCGCAACGATTGTCTGAAAGATGAACTTCGTAAAATCATTGACCAACAAGTTGAAGGAGCACTGACAAATGGTGTAATCAGTACTCCAACATTATTTGTTAATAACTGTTTGTATGAGGGAGCGTCATCCTACAAATCCCTAAAAGAAGTGATCGAAAAAATCTTGTTGGGAGAGGATCATTTCTTGCACCCTTTGTAATCTATAGGCTAGATCGATTTATCTTCGTTTCTTGCTGCATGAAGGGCCAGACATTCTTGAGATAGTTTAGCCTTTTTCTTTTCCACACATTCTGTTAATTCATTGTCCGTATCTGTCGTACATCCTAGGGATTTTATTTCTTTGTGACACTTCACTTCCAATGAATGATCAAACTCAACTAATTTTCCTGCAAAAGAATTCATCGATGCAAAAAAAACTGTCATTATAAATAAATGTTTCATGTTCATAGTCCTTTGAATTAAAATTTAATTGCAATTTTTTCCATAATACTTCCGACTGCATAAGGAACTGAATAATCACGGCTTGTTGAATAATTAACAGCGTGCTTAAATCCAAGTTTATGTAGCCATTCATGCATCATATTTCGTGTAACCTGGTTCGATGTATAGTTATTTAAATACTTGGTGTTCATATTTATGTTTTTACTTCCAGTAGTTGTATAACCGACGACGTTAGAATTTTCATAATAAACTTTGATACCAAGATCCATCTCATTATCTTTGGCCGGCTGAAGCTTCTCAGCTCCGTATAAAATCTTGTAATATATTTCAGTATTTGTGAGCCCTCCATTATCAACAAATGTCTTTTTTCCATTATATGTGTGATTCAAAATCTTCGTTCTAAATTCTTCTGAGGCGATTACATCTCTAATCTTTTCTTCAGCAAGAACAATTTTGTCTTCTTGAAGATTAGACATAGCGAATGTGACAACATTGGTATCAAAAGTTACGGCCAGGGATGGAACGGATGCTTTGACCGAAGTCATTGTAAGCGCACTAAGTGCGAAAGAGAAAGAGAGCAACTTTATCATAAATGACTCCTTGCTGGTTTTGAGTAGTTTACCTTCAATGGCAAACCTTTAGTTTTTCTTAAGATTTTATTATTCTCAACATTTAACATGATGATGCAACCAACCACTTTCCTTTTATTCATATAAATTTTGAATAATCGTATAAAAACAAAAATTTAACTCTTGTTCCTGAGTATGTGAGTTGTATTGAAGAATATGGTCTATCTTGAATTTATATTTTTTCTAAAAAGTTTTTTGTTTATCACAAAGGAATATTACCATTTACTGAAACATGGTGAGTTTCAAAAAACAATTTAATCCAGATTAATGCTGAACCACTTTTTCTAACATCATCTTGAGAAAAACTTCTGTCATTCTTTCACGATTATGGTTGGAATGTGGAACACTTACAACGATTTCGCCGTGATCAACTTGGTGAATTTGAACAAAGTCAGCTTGAGGAAGTTTAGAACCATTTACAGTGACCATGCCATCACTGAGATCGTAAGGTCCATCATAAAGCTGTTGAGTCAGGCAGTGACGCTCTGTAAATCCTATACATCCATGATGAATGACCTCTGCTCCTGGTCTAAAAAGGCTTGGGTAACCGTTCACAATACCTGAAACTGTTATGACTGGAATCTCTGTCATTATTTTTGTAATAAGATCCATATGCTGGGCCATAAAAACAGTACGATTCTTGATACTCAAGTATTCAACAGTTTGATCACTCATATTAATGTAAGGAAAAATCTTGGTGGCAAAATCTCTAAAAGAATATGGGTTTCGCAAATAGACATCGGCCACAGGCGCTCCGTAGAATGGAGATTGAAGAAAAACAATACCCAGGATCTGATCCAATGATTGGGGGTAAGAAGAAAGAATATAATCAAGAAGAACAAGCCCCCCTAAGGAATGAGTTACAAACATCGCCTTTTTATTTTCAAGTCTTAGACGGTCCATTTCTCTTTGAATATTTTGTTTTGTGACTTCCACACTGAAGGACGAAGTTGATAATCTTTTCACTGGAAGATTGAGATTTTGAAGATGTTTTAACTGAAGTCCAAAATAGTCATTAAAGAGAAAAGAAAGATCAATTCGAGCATTACGGTCACTTTCAATTAAGACTTCTGATAAAATCCCTGGTATGAGGATAATTTCATTCTCTCTCATTTTTTTTAAATCATCTTCAGATAATCTCTTTTGACTTTCATATTTTTTTTCAAAATCTCTTGAAAGATCTTTAGAAAATGCAGAAAAAGAAAATAATATGATCATCACAACAAAAGTTTGAAGCATTAGAAATCCTTTTCTAAATAATTCAGTAATTCTTGATGCTAACACAAAGCTCAACTAAAAAGGAATGCCTAAGCTCTTTCCTATCAGTACCTAAAATAATCAAAAGGAAGATTGTTTCTTTTGTACTCATGGTTTCATGAGATTGTTAATGTAGAATGACTATTTCTTAAACATACCCGACATCCCCGGTCGGTTTATAAAAATGAAACAATGTACGATAAGACAACCATGATGGGATTTAATCAAGAATCAATTCACGTTTTTGGACATTTGGCCTATGGTCTAATACTGACTTCATTCATCGTCAAACAAATGCTTCTTTTACGCATCTTTTCAGTTGTAGCAAGTTTATCATCCATCTTTTATAACTATCACTTAACTTCATCACCCATATGGATTCCCATTCAGTGGAACATCCTTTTTATCCTCGTTAATGCTTACCACATCTTTATGCATCTCTCGGCCAAACGTAAGATCCCACTTACTGATATAGAACATTTTGTGCATTCGAAAAATTTCCCAACAATGACTACGGTTGAATTTAAACGGCTTCTGTCTTCAGGTCACACGAGGACTTATCACAAAGGGCAAAAGCTTATCGAAGAAAATAGTCAGTTAGGTGCAATCTTTTTAATCATGGAAGGTGAAGTTCAAGTTTGTTCAAAAGGTAAAGTCATATCTTCACTTTCACATGGTGAATTTATTGGTGAAATGAGTTTCCTTACCGGACAAATGACAAAAACCGATATTATCCTCACGACCACTTCAAAAATTCATTATTGGGATTTAGATGACCTTGATAATTTTTTTCGTAAGTATCCATTAATCTTGAGCAAATTTCATTCGGCCATAGGCACTCAGCTCATCTCAAGGATGTTACAAAAAGAAGACGTCATGGCCTGTACAAACAATGAACTTCCTTTCAAAAAGGCCGCTTAATATTTTTTTAATGATCTAAGATCGTTCATTCCTGTTCACTAACTGGAAAGCTAGCTCTAAGGCCTGAGTGGCATTTAAACGAGGATCGCACAGAGTCTCGTAAAGTCCTTCGGCCAAAGTTTCGGCCGTGATTTCTTGATCACCCCCTATACATTCTACAACATCCTTACCAGTCAGTTCAAAATGCACCCCACCGGCATAAGTTCCTTCGGCCTCATGAACATCAAAAAAACTTTTCACTTCATCTAAAACAAATTTAAAAGGGCGAGTTTTATAGCCGTTAGTGGTGGTAATGGTGTTCCCATGCATAGGATCACAGCTCCAGACCACGTTTCTACCTTCGGCCTTAATTTTACGAAGAAGAGGAGCTAGACCTTTATTTACTTTTTCGTAGCCCATGCGAGTGATGAGTGTAAGTCTTCCTTCTTCATTTTCAGGATTAAGTTTATCCACAAGAACCATCAACTCGTCTGGTGTCATGGTAGGTCCACACTTAAGGCCAATAGGATTTTTTACCCCTCTCAAAAACTCCACATGAGCTCCATCAGGCTGCCTCGTTCTCTCACCAATCCATAACATATGTGCCGAACAATCATACCAATCTCCTTGATAACCAAGGTCATGTCTGGCCGTAGTACTGTCCTGACGTGTGAGTGCCTGCTCATAATAAAGAAGAAGGGCCTCATGTGAGGTATAAAATTCTACTTCTTTAATTTGTGGAGTCGTAGCACTCGTGAGTCCAATGGCCCTCATAAATGCCAAGGCTTCATCCAAACGACTTGCGATACTTTCATATCGATAGGATTGAGAACTTTTTCGAACAAAATCTAAATTCCAAGCATGAACATGATTAAGATCCGCATACCCGCCCTGTGCGAATGCACGGATAAGGTTTAAAGTTGAGGCCGCTTGAACATAGGCCCTGATCATTCGTTCTGGATCTGGCGTACGAGAAGTGAGATTAAAATCATAACCATTAATGATATCTCCTCGATAGGACGGAAGAGATTCTTTGCCCCTTACTTCAAAATCATTTGATCTGGG
>CAMCZE010000037.1 GCA_945885655.1 Bacteriovorax stolpii
AAAAAACCATTTATTTTTTTCAGGTGTATAAAGAAGAGATCTTAAAACCAAACCGGTGTTTAAATCTAAGGGAATAGGAGTTATCTTGCCTTCAGATGAGACATGGCTAAGTAGAGAATTGGATGTTCCAAAATCAACGGCATAATAAGACATTCATTTATTATAAAGATTCTTCAGAGAAGTTCATATGATTTTTTTGATCATCTTGGTGCCAATGCTCGCACCCTGAGGGTGTAGGTATCGTTTAAATTGTCAGTGGAAATGATAGGGAAGGCATCTCACAAAAATGTGTAATTTTCGTGGAAGATCTTATCAATTTTTTGACTTTTTTTTATCGTATTTGGAATGGCAAAAATAGCGCTAATGAATTGAAAAGATTCAAAATTTACATTTTTTATTGCATGTTGTTGTTTTTAATCTTTTGAAAAAAGATAAACATCCCTAAGGTTAACTCAAGATGATTTAAAGAAGAGTCATCTCTCCCA
Organism: Bacteriovorax stolpii; assembly: GCA_945885655.1. GTDB lineage: Bacteria > Bdellovibrionota > Bacteriovoracia > Bacteriovoracales > Bacteriovoracaceae > Peredibacter. The sequence continues at coordinate 486 of CAMCZE010000037.1, forward strand.
ACTAGGAAGGTATATGCATGATGAAAAAAACATTTTTTTTAATTACAGGACTTATTTTTTCTTTTAACAGTTTTTCCCAAGTTCCATCAACGGCCCTAACATTTGATACAAACTTAGATCTCATTGGCCCTACAACGACACAATCAACAAAAGTAGCACAAGCGGAAGCACTTATTAAAAAAGTGGTCAGTACTGAAGCTTTTAGAAATGCCGTGCTCAATCATACGTATGGTGGAATTAAAACATTTGTGAACAATGATGGGCTCACAAACCTTCAGATCTATAACAAAATCCTTGAAGGTGCGGAGGAGCTTAATAAAGTCAAAAATAACCGTATGGATATGGGGGTTGAGTTTTATTACGCTGCTACGAATACTGTGGGATATACGTATTCAAATATCACAAAAATTTATGTGAATACAAAGTATTTTAATACTAACCCTCCAGCATACGTTTCAGGAAATCTTATGCATGAGTGGTTACATAAATTAGGTTTTACTCACGCCTCCAGTTATTCTACGAGTCGTGATTATTCTGTCCCTTATGCTATTGGTGATATCATCTCTAGTCTTGCATCAAAAACAAATTTAGATGACACAGACACAACACCAACTCTAACAGCTCCAAGCAATGTTTCCCTTTCAACTTCAGGAACAACATTAACAGTGGAGTGGGGTGCTGCTTCAGGTGCGACAGGGTATAAAGTATATAGAAAACTTGTAAATTCCACGTCCATTTATCTTCAAGGCACAGTCACAGGTCTTTCTTTCACACAAACGACTCCTACAGTGGGTGCTATTTATTATGTGAGATCGGTAAATTCTTCGGGAGATACAGTTAAATCAAGTGAGGTTACATATAATAAACCTTCAACATCAGTGTTTACTGCAGTCAAAAATCTTTCTTTAACAAAAACCACATCTTCAGTCATTCTGAAGTGGAGTGCTGGAACAGTACCTGGTGGATTTAAAGAGTACAAAATTTATAGAAGACTTTCTGGGCAGACAACAAACTATGTGCAAGGGATTACAACGAGTTTGTCTTTTACGCAAACAAGGCCAATCAGTAATGCTGTTTATTATATAAGAACAGTTGATATGAATGGAAATACCATAAAATCTTCAGAAATTAATTTTACTAAATAATTTATATGATGAAGAGGGGGGATTAAAAATCCCCTCTCTTCATTTGAGCTTCTAAGTTATACTCTTGAACCTGTTTCCAGTTAATGATCGTCCAGAAATTTTTTAAATACTCATCTCTTTTATTTTGATATTTAAGATAATAAGCATGCTCCCACACATCCGCACCTAATATTGGCCGGCCTTTAACGGGAGCAACATCCATAAGAGGATTGTCCTGGTTTGGAGTCGAAGTGATCTCAAGTTCATTTTTGGCATTTCTCACAAGCCAAACCCATCCAGAGCCAAATCTTTTTTTCCCAGCATCTTCAAATGCCTCTTTAAACTTATCCCAAGAACCAAATTTTTTTTCAATCTCGGCCTTAAGTTTTATCGGCACAACATTTTGGTCTTTATTGCTACTAAGAACAGTCCAGAAAAAACTATGATTCCAGTGGCCACCGCCGTTGTTACGTACGGCATCACTTTGTTTTGAAACGGTTTTAAAAAGAGTCAGGAGATTAAGGTTTTTGCCTTCTGTCTCTTTGTTGAGTTTATCCACATATGCTTGATGATGTTTATCATGATGAATCCTCATCGTTTGAGCATCAATGGCCACTTCTAAACTATCATAGGCGTAGGGCAAGTCTGGAACAGTGTAGGGTGGTTTAAGTGCATTTAAACTTTCTAAACTTGCAAAAGTAGAAAAACTTAAAAACATCAATAACAACGGAACTTTTCTCATCTTATTCTCCTTCAAGATAATCAGTTCATAGCATAGAGGATAATCTTTGCAACATCAGGGGGCTAAGTGTTAGGATCGCCCCCATGAAAAACGCAGTGCCTGACTTTGTTTCGTTGTATCAAAAGCATCTTCCTTTTGTGGCCCATGGTCTTCAGTCTCACTTTAAAGAGCTACTCGATTTACCTCTTTTAACTTCGTTAGAATCACTTCTTCATTCGTGGCCCACTTTGATTCAGGCCCATTTGCCTGATGTAAGAGACGAATTGAGTTCAGTGGATACGACTCCCAAAGATGCGGTCAAACTTTTTGCAAATGGTATGGGGTTACTTTTTAATGAGGCCCAAAACGTTGCTCCAGTATTAAAAGAGTGGCTAGAAAAAATAAGGAAAGATTTAGGTTTATCTGCTCTGACTTATGGACGCTGTTTAATTTATGCAACTCCAAATGGAAAAGGTACTGCTCCGCACTTTGATCAAAATATCAATTTTGTTTTACAAATTCATGGAATAAAAAAGTGGATCATGGCCCCTAATGAACATGTGGCCCATCCCATGACCAGGCATACAATGGGCCAGGAGACTGATTCTGAGTTAAAGAGTTATTTAGAAGTTCCACTACCCAATAAAATGCCCAAGGACACAAAAACCTTTGAACTTCATCCTGGCTCTCTTCTGTATGTACCTCGAGGTTATTGGCATGAAACCGAAGCTAAGGGAGATGCACTTGCTTTAAATTTTACGTTCACAGCTCCCACCTGGATTGATCTTTTAACCACTGCTCTGAGAGGACGTCTGGCCCTCTCACCTGAATGGAGAGAGACTGCGGAGGGTGTGTCTGATCCCCTTCGATTTGAGCAAGCGGCCCAAACTTTTGATGAGTTATTAGTCACTCTTAAACATGATCTTCCACATTGGCGTGCCCATGACATTCTTGGTGTGACGGAACCAGACCTATACAATTGATTGACGCTTGTGCTAGATTGCGTTTATGAGAAGACAAAATGATGCAAGTGCGCCCTCAAAGGCCTTATTCAATTGGTACCCTGGCCATATGGCAAAGGCCCTTCGTGAAATCAAACAAAGACTCAAAATGGTTGATATCGTGCTTGAGATCCGTGATGCTCGTGTTCCTATGGCCTCAGGAAATAGGTCCCTAGATGAAGGCATTGGACAAAAGAAAAAACTGATCATTTTTAATAAAGTTAATCTGGCCGATCAAGAAATTGTCAATAAGTGGTCTACATGGTTTACCGAACAAGAGATCCCTCACATTTTTGTGGATTGTTTTGATAGGCCATCTTTAAAAAAAGTCATCTCCATGGCCCGAAAGATTGTGGAAAACAACCGCAAGGAATGTAATCCTGATTACATTGAGACTAAAACAAAACTTAAAATGATGATTGTGGGACTTCCCAATACGGGTAAATCCACCATCATTAATCAACTCGCAAATAAGAGTGCTACGAAAGTGGCCGATAAACCTGGGCAGACTCAGATTCAGCAGTGGATACCCATTGAAAACGATATCGATCTTTTGGATACTCCTGGAGTCATGCCACCACAAATTGAGCGTGAAGAACATGGACTTTGGTTAAGTGCTATTCATGCTTTGCCAGATGATATCGCCGGTGAACAAACCACAGCAAGTTTTGTGATTAACCATTTGATTGGTATTAAATCTCCTAAGTTTTTTGAACGTTATAAGATAGAAAACACAGAAGTCACTTTAGAAGAAGCTCTTTTAAAGATTGCAACGATCAGAGGTTGTCTGAGACAAAAAGGTTTACCAGATTTAGATCGTGTTTATAAATTAGTTCTGGCCGAGTTTCGGGCCGGAGAGTTAGGGAAAACCTGTTTTGGTTTACCGCCAAAACCTAAACTCAAGTAGTTCAGTTAATTCTTTATGCCCTTGTTGATTTTCATGTTTAAGTAGTCCCTTTAATAGGATGGGTGCTTTTTTATCGATCTCTTCGTGGATCCATTTCTTCTTATCCTCAGACAATGAGTCATTTTTCAAAAGATTAACCATGGAACGAATGCGCCAAAAGTCCATGGCCGGATATTTAGTGGAAAGCTGGTCCTCATGACCTCCATATTTTTTCACTAGATATTGATCAATAAATCCGACTTCTTGATGAGCGAGGATTTTTAACCACAAATCATAATCTTCACACACAGTAAAAGACTCATCAAAGCTTCCATACCTCTCAAGGAGGGACTTTTTCATCATCACAGTCGATGGAGAAATAAGGCAAGTCTCGAGTGAGCGTTTAAAAAGGTCTTGTGAACTTTTATCAAATTTTTTTTTGGCATTGATACGTACACCATTTCGAAACCACATCTCATTACTGTGAATAAAGGACTGTTGTGGATTATCGTGGGCATAATTTATTTGGGTTTGCAGCTTGTGGGGAAGCCACTCATCATCAGAATCTAAAAAACAGATCCATTCTGATCGAGCATTTTTGATGCCAAGATTTCTCGCAGAACTCACCCCTCCATTTTCTTTTATTAAATAACGTATCTTAGGCTGTTCAGAATACTGAGACATCATAAGTGATGTACCGTCGGTTGAGGCATCATCAACGACGATAACATTAAAATGTTGATAACTTTGATTTAGAACAGATTCAATTGAACGATTCAGTAAGGAGGATCTGTTGAATGTGGGAATGATGACATCGATAAACATGGCCTGAGTGTACTTTTTAAAAGAGGAAAGGATCAATGACTTTCCTCTTTGTTATCATATTTAGATTAATTTTTAGATTAATTCGCACTTTTTAAAATCCATTTTGTTTAAAAATGGTAATGCCTTACCACGAACAAAAAGTTCATAGTGATCATCATTGTTAGATAATTCTGCATAGTTTAAATGACTTGTACTCGATTCTATTTCTATCTCAGGATCTTCAAAAGTAACATAGACCACACCTAGATGACGTGTTGAAGAAAGGTGATTAAATCTTTGTTCTGCTACCAGACGTTCACTTTGTTCTCCACGCTCCGTTGCGCGATTGTTAGAGGCCGTGATGATGATTGTGGCGTTGCTCATGTTTGTGATGTCCACAAGGGCGGAGTATGTTGTACCGAAAATACTTTTTGAACAACTAACTGTTTGTGCGGCGACGAATGAGGGAAATGAGATGACGAGAAAACTGATTAATAAATGCATTTGATTCTCCACTTTGTCTTTTTAGATGACTTATACGATTAGAGATATAAAAACGAAAGGATTAAGACTATTAACTGTTCTTTTGAGCGTGCCATTACATTTATTGGCATATTGCATCCTAAGGGTCATTGTTTGTTGATAAGAGCTCGAAAACTTAAGATTTTTAAAATAGATACTTCGAGTAGAAGGCATACTTTGAAAAATACTGTTTGAAGTTTTTTCGGTATATCCTTAAATACTGAACTGTTCTAGTCTTTAATTAAAGAAGAGTGTTTTCTAAGACGATAATGAAAGATGAAAAATATCGTAGGCATATTTATCATCTTATTATCTTTTGCCAATTGTTTGGCCGGAACACTTGATGATATCGATAAGCTCAATGTAAAGCTTACTCATCATGAATTAGATTCCTATATTAAAAAAGCAGATCAAAAGGGCCTTTCGGGACATTATCTTAGTTCTATTATTCCAGGCCTTACATTCGATGCTACACAAGTATGCCCGATTGACGATATTAAGGAAGGCGAGAGATATGAGGTGATTTTGGTCGCAGAGAGTGCTTCTACCACGGGCAGTTCCCAAAGTTTGGTGATGGGGGCCAGTAATCCATTTTCAGATGAGGCCTACGCTGAATTCCGCCAGGGAGCTAAGGATTTAACTTTAGATGATAAAAAACTCAGAGAACATGTTAAAAAATTTTTGGAAAAGAAATATGAGGACTATAAGGCCTCAGGATATGTTGACCCTGAGATGTTGGCGAATTTTCAATCGAGCGTAGGTCTTGATCAAAATTTGGGCCGGTCCATACTGATAGAGAGTCTCATTCATGCAGGTGCATTGTCGTCGTTGAATGATAAGGATCTTGCCAATAAGATGAGCTCAATTATTAAGGCCAATTATAAAACGGAAGAGGAAAAGTACAACTTTTTATCGGCCTTAAGTGAGAGATTATATTTTAATTATAATTCTTCACGCAATCCCTTTGCAAATGGAAACAAGAATAATCCTGATCATAAAAAACTGCCCTCAGCTGATCTTTCTTTAAAAGACATATTAAAGGCAGCAGCTGATGGTAGTGAATTTGATAGTGGAGTTTGTAATGATTATAGTGAGGCCCTGGCGATTATTGCCCAGGAAGTTTTGCCTGAGAAAGATGTTTTAGTCATTAATTCGGAAACTCACTTTGCACTTATGATCTCTGATGGAAAAAAAACGCGCGTTATAGATTCTTATAAACAGTATGATCTTTCAAATCATCTTTATTTAAGATCTGATTCTCCTGCTCAACATTTACGAATTAGCCGTGTGAATGATCAAAATCAGTTAGAGCAAATTGCTGTTGTTGATACCCAAGTAGGCGAGTTGATGGAAGACGCTTTTAAAACAGGTAAAAAACTTTTAAAAACGTCACCAGATATCAATTCATTAATGGCAACATTTTCTTCCCTTGGGCAAGGTCAAAAAGGCCATGACATCATGGCCTCTGCAGGTAGTGCTAAGCTGATTGATTCAAATGTTGCCGTATTTGTGGCCAAGTATACCTATAAAACTTCAAATGTAGAAAGTTATGCAGGAGTAGGGCTGAGTGCTCAAGGAATTCCTGAAACAAATAATGATTCAGCTGCTACTCGTTTTCAGGTTCATGCGCGACTTGGAGCAAGTGGAAATCTTATTCACTATGTGAATCCAAATAGTGAATTTAAATTACAAACGGGACTTCGTGCAGATGGCATGATTGCTATTAATCCCATGCTTGATCAGATGGGTGATACCGTTCCCACGCAAGCAGGAAATATCGAATGGTTTAATCGTTTGGATTTTGTTCATGGAAAAGTTGGGCCTGATAGTTTTTTAATTCGTGGAGGGGCCGAAGTCGTAAGCTCCTTAGGTGTTAATAATTGGGGAGGAATTGTAAGTGATCTCTCAACTCCAAGTGCGGGTGGAGTGCTTAATGCTATGGGGAAAATGACCTTTCATCTTAATCAAGTTAATGCAAATGCTGGGGTCGAAAAGAGAATTATTCCAGGGATAAAACTTCAAACACAAGGTGATTATCAAGGTAGTCATGTAGGACAATCTGTCGGTATTATCTCTGGTATTGAAGTTAAAGTTCCAGAAGACGTTCAGTTATACGTTTTTGTTGGTGCAAGTACTTCAAAACTTCCAGGCATCCTCACAAAAAATAGTATCCTTGTAGGTCCTGAAGGTTTTAAGGCAGGAGCAGGAGTAAGACATTCTGGTGGACTTAAAGCACAAGGACAAGTCCAAGGTGTAGGATCTGAAAGACCTATGCTTAATTTTAATCTAGAGATTCCTTTAGGTCCTTCCAGACCTAAAGAGTAAAACATATGTCATCAAAGGCCACTTGCTCAAAGCTTAAGCTGCTGGCCTTAAAATGATCAAGTTAGCCTTAGAGAATTTATTCAAAAAGTTTGTAAAGGAGCTTTCAAAAAAACCTTTTAAACCTTCTTTTTCCTGAGATGCTGCAATAATTAAAGTCGCACCACTTTTATCTGCATAATTGAGAAACTCTTGTTTAGCATTTTCAGAGATTAAGCATTTTAGTACGACTTTCTCATGATGATCCAATCCTAACTGCTTTTTGATTTTAACGAGTTTTTCTTCGATAGTTTTTTCAAGCAAAAAGTAATTTTCGGGAGTCGGTTGTAAGCTAGGGATAAAATCAAAAGAAAAAAAACTCAATTCAAAAACATGAACTAAATGTATTTCACTATCTTTGGGAAAAATAAAATTACTTAATTGAGACAATGTTTTTAAAGAGGCCTCATTCATATCAACTGCAATAACAACTTTTGAATAATTCATTGATAAATTCCCTTGTTTGTTTAAAACAGATCTATTTTTATCACAAAAGAGAGCTTAAATAAGCTGATGGTTGTCATGATTTTAAGCTTTTTCTTAAATACAATGAGATTTTATGTTCTTATGGCCCCTAAGGAAGGAGTTTTCTGAGATCATTTTGAATGGATGTGTTTCGAAGCAAGTTAGCAACAGGATGAGTCTTTTCGATCTCGATCCATTCTTGTGGAGAGATCTTTTTTAACAGATTCTCTAAACCTGTTTGTGAGGCGCGAGAATAATCTTTTTTACTCAGCCAGTATTTTATCATATTTGAACGGCAACGGGCCGTTGTACAAAATTGCACACTGCTCTCAATTGTATGTTGTCTGTACTGGCCACAATCGACTCGTGGATAAAATTCATCAAAACAGATCGACAATAAAAGGTTAACTTGCTCAGAATCTGTTAATACCACAGGAGGAAGCTGATCGGATGTATTTTCCAATACGACCACAGGAAGTGTTGATTTAGTGCTACTTTTTCCATTTTTCGAAGCATGTTGATGTTCTTGTTTTTCCAATGTCTGTTTACCAATTTTTTGAGCGGAAAAATCCTCACCTTGGCTATAAAGAACAATTCTTTTGTTTACGAGATCGGAAATATCACTCGTTTTTAGACCAGTAAGAGGTTCACTTCGACTTATTTGTACTTGAATATCTTGCCGCCTTATACCTTCTCGCATCATTTCAGACATCATTTTTCGATAGGAAGAGTCTGTCGCTTGAATGGCAGTATTCAAAGTTAATGCATTCAATTTGTCTGGATTTCCACCGGCCAGCTTTAAAAGATCATAAAAATCGGAAGGCCTTTCTTGTACGCGTTTAATCAGTTTGTTTTCTTCTTCTTTTAATTTTTGCTCATACTGATCCACTACGGCCTGCGCCTTAACCTTAGAACCAAGCCCCCATCTTTTTGATCCTGAATAAATCTGGGGTAAAAGCATATTGCTATCAATATTGATAACCTCTTTCATGTTGTCTTCAAACATCGGCAAATCTGGATACTTCATATAATCTTGTTTATGTTCCATTTCTTTTTTGAGTGCCTGGGCATTTTCCTCAAATCGTTCTTCAATAATTTCGTGTAAAATATTTTGTCTTTTATCCTCGGAAGCATTTCTGAATCTTTCAGCATCTTCTGGGTATTTGAAATTAATTTGAGATTTGTTATTAATCCAGGTTTGATAAAACGGTTGATATTTATACCAGTCTAATATTTTTGTGGCCACGACTGCAGTCGATGACGCCAATATTACATCTAGATCATCATAGTTTTTTGTCGATGAGATATGTGCTTTTTGAGAAGCACTTTTTTTATGTTTCGTTTCAACTTCAGTGTCAGGTATCTTTTCAGAAGGTCTTAAGTTACTTTTAAAGTCAGGGGCCTTTGATATGGCCATTTCGGGCGGATTGGCATCGGTTGTTGTTGTGGCATTTGGAAAGTCAATAAGCCATTTCTCTCTATCCTTATCGCTTATATTTGTATGACTTAACTTCGTTTTGAGTCTCTCTAGAAAACTTTTTTCTTTTCCTTCATTAAGAATATATGACTCCTCCGGAGGCAAATTTAATTTCCCTAACTTTTTTTCCTGTTTTGTGGCAAAACCTCTCAGGATAATACCAGGAGAATATACTTTTTCTTCTGGTTGGGCCTCATAGATTCCTTTAACAAGATGAAGGGCGCCGCCTGTTTTTTTATTATAGAGAACAGGCTCAACATGGTTTATAAAAACTTCAACCCCAATTGTCCATTCTGAATCTTTGGGTAGAATTTGATACTTTTCAAAAATGGACATGATCAATAAAGTTCGGGTGACGCAGTTCCCACCATGACCTGAAAGAAGTTCATTGAGTTGAGGATTTTTTAGGGTATAACTTTCAATGGCATAACGAAAAGCTTCATCAATCACGTTTTGAATTTTATCAGTCACATGATCTTTATCACTCATGGGTTTATTGTTAATCGCTTCTGTAATCGTTTGAAAACGCTTCTGAAGTTCTGTGAGTGTCTCATCAGTGACTTGGCCAGAAGTCGCCCCTTCAACTCTTAACAGTAAGTCATCCAAGTTTTTAATCGGTTGTTTTGTTTTGTTTGCCTCATTAAGGGCCAGCTCAATCTCTTTACCTAATCGAAGAGGATCTTCTGAAGTATATCCTTTCACCTTTTTAATGGGTTTAGGAATTGTTTGCTCAGATTCAGGAGTTAAATTTTTTTCATTATCCAACATTTTGTGAAGAGCACTTTTTGGTCCACTTTTTTTTGTATTTTCACGAACAGACTTAATAAGAGCATCCATCTTCTTTTTCATTTCTTGTTTGCTTGGAACTTCTTTTGAAGTGTTCCCTCCAACAATTTTTGCCTCAATTTTTGAGGAGAAATTGTTTAAGTCAATAACTTTATCTTTAGGTAAGCTCTTAACGTCTGAACTTTTCACGAGAATGACTATCTTAGGTTGATCTTTTTTTTCTTCACTAACTTGTGACAACTCATTGGTGGCCTCCTTTTTTTCATTGCCATGTGCGATGATGGCAACAGGTGCTCCTACAATCATACCGGCCCCGAGGCCCCCCAAAACAGCACCAGCATTTCCACCCTGTGATCCGGCCAATAATAAATTAGATACAGTTGCTTCCATACCTGTAAGGGCCGCTCCTCCTCCTCCACCTGCCATCACGCCAAGACTCATACCAGTTGTGGCCAAAACAGAGATGATAACGGGAGCAGCGACGGCAACACCTGTACAGATACTCTGTCCCAAATGAGATTGAGTTTCTGCAATCTCTTTCATTTTTAAAAATGTTTTTTCTCCTAAGTCTAAAAGCTGGTCAAACTCATCTAACTCAAAAGGAAGGATGTCTTGAGCTTTACGGCCCTCAAACTTTTTGCTTGTTTGGGATAACTCTGAATTTGTTTTGATAAAAATACCAAGTTGCTGACGGCCTTCTGAAGTAGATAAAAGTGAGGCCATAAAAATATCTTTATCGATCATCGAAAGACTATGGTCATAACTATAAATATTCTGCAGATACATCACATATGTTTTAACCTGGCCTAAACGGCGTTGATCAATGGATCTCGTCAGTGGCGAGGCGTGAGAGGTTAAGAGGATCAATATAAAAAGAAGACCCATGACATTCATAAGGACTTATCGACTTTTATTGAGTGTAGTTAAGCTCTTGTTAATCCCTAGTGATTTTGTCTCTCAGTATATAACCTAGGCTTTAGCGTAAGTATTTGAAATTACTTAAACACCTCTTCTGTTATGATTAAATTTCATCTAAAAAATATTATTTGATCCATTTTTCATCACTTCTAAATACTTTTTCGTGAATGTTTTTCATCCTTTTATGGTAGTATGAAGATAAATCATAGACTCTAAAGGTTTTTCTGATGCAGATTTTTCAAGATAAGTATGTTCCAAAAAACTGCGAGCTAGCTGGCCTCTGTTTTATTTATAAAAAACTAAAACTTCAAGCACCACTCTATAGCTTTAAGGCAGTGGCAAACAAGGAAATGCAGAAACCTCAACGAGATGGTGATTGGGAAATTTTTGGCCACAAATACTGGCCAGGGGACGACGTCTATTCCCATCTAGTTTTCTCGCTCAAATATGAATTTCTAAATTTACTTTCATTGAAAAGAATATTCGAAAAAATTGATCCTCAGATATTGGAAGGTTCTATCAATTCCTCACCCACCAGTATCTATGCTCGAAAGATATGGTTTTTTTATGAATATCTCACTGATAAAAAACTAAATATAAAAGAACTCAAGACCGTGACCTCTGTTAAGGTTCTGGATGAAGAAAAATATTTTACGGCAGAAGGCATCCATTCTCCTCGACACAAAGTTATCAATAATCTTTTAGGTGTGCCTGGATTTTCTCCTATCATTAGAAAAACTGAAAAATTATTAAAAATCTTTGATGATGACTTGAGAGGCAAAATTGAATTAATTGTGAATTCGGTTGATCGAAGACTTATTGCTCGGGCCTCAAGTTTCCTGTTAGTGGCCGATACTAAAGCGACATACGAAATTGAAGGGGAGAGGGCACCACAAAATCGTCTAGGAAGATGGGCCAAAGTTGTCTTGGAAGCTGGGAAAAATGAGTTAAGCATAGCAGAAATAGAACGACTTCATCGTATTCTTCTTAAAGATGATCGTTTTGCGAAATTTGGATTGAGAGATAAGGAAGTTTTTTTGGGAGACAGGGACCTTAACAATCACCCTCTGCCCGAGTTTGTGGGTGCTCGCCAAAAAGATCTTCCACAAATAATGGGTGAATGGCTGGAGATGGATGAGGCCCTAAGAAAATCCCCTCTCCATCCACTTCTTCAGGCCACAATATTAGCTTTTAGCTTTGTCTATATTCATCCCTTGCAAGACGGTAATGGGAGACTTCATCGTTATTTGTTTCATCATATACTGGCCGACAGGAATTTTACACCGAAGGGAATGACCTTCCCTGTATCGTCAGTAATTTTTGATCGAATAGAGAAATATAGAGAATCTCTTGTTAGTGTTTCAGCACCATTGCTTGACTTCATTGAGTGGAGAACAGATGCTCAATTAAATGTAGAGATTTTAAATGAAACAATTGATCTTTATAAATTCCTTGATCTTACCGAGAATGCGGAGTTCTTTTATGAAGTGGTTAAAGAAACGATTGAAGTAAATTTTCCTTTAGAATTAGATCAACTTAAAAAGTATGATAAGGCAAAAGAAGAGCTTTCAGGCTTTATTGAGATGCCAGAAGGAACATTAAGTCTTCTCATCAATCTGATTAAAGACAATGATTTCAAACTTTCAAAAGCAAAGAAAGAAAAGTTTTTCAGTGGATTAAAAGCCAAGGAAGTGCTTCGCATTGAGGCCATCATCAAAGAGGCATTTCAGAGCGGGTCCATTCTCGATTAATCAGAATGGTTTTCAGCTAAGACGTTTTTTCAGTCATTGATGAGATATTATAGGCAAGCTTTAAAACTTTGAGTGAGTGATCCATGGCCGAGGTAATGCCGTTCCAATATTCCTCTGGCGATGAAGTGGGGTCTTTCTCCGACCAACTATTAAGACATCGCATGGACATTTCCAGAGTATAATCTAGGTCCACATCATAAGTGCCATTACCTTGGGGAAAAGGTATGGAGCCACCGTCTAACAAATAAAAGAAAATTTGAACGAAATTTAGATAACCATCGATGAAAACTTCAGTTTCATTTTCTGAGCAATGATCTAGAGACCTTAGAGTTAGGTATTCAAGACTAATTTCATTTATTTTTAAATTTATCATCGACCTGCTTATCGGCCAATTCTATTAGGTCCTTAATGATGATTTTCCAGACATTATTAATGACAGGTTGGCACTTCGGGGAAGAAAACGGATTATTTTTATCGGTCTTGATAATGATTTCTTCTCCATGCTTTAGAAGCCGCTGATATTTATGAATAAGTAGTTGTAGATCTTTTGTCATCTGCACTTCATTTCCTTGGATTTGAGTCTCCGTCTAATGATAGTGGCCCCTAAAAGAAAAATTGTTCAAAAGTGAAAATGGATACGAAGGGCTTAGTTCAACAGACTGGCCACCAATTCAGTAGCTAAATTTTAGATAAAGAATTTGTTAGGGGCAAGAGTGATCTTGGCCCTTTGCGTATTTAGGCCAAACAAATCCAACCACGATGTCCCTTAAAACCATTGCATTCCATATTGCTCTCATTTTGGTGCAAAACTTTTAACTTAAGTCATTTTTGGAGTTTTTTTCCTAGAGGATATATAAGTTTTAAAGTCTTATAATATTCATATGAAAATGCTCATCCTTTTAAATTTTTTCGTTACATCAGTGTTGGCCCAAGTAGAACTCCAGCCTCTAAGAAACTATAAAACGGTCATCAATTTGCAAGATAAAAGTAAAAAGACTGTTCCAGTGATAGAGTTTGGAAAAGTCAAAGGTCAAGAAATTAACATTGTCAGCATCGGTGAAGGTGCAGTGTCTTTAGAGTTTGTTGAAAAAATCAAAGAGGGGAGGTGGTTGCCAAAAAATAAAAAAGGGATGTGGTACTTAAAAGAAGTGCGTCTAACTTGCCCACCCCTACGAGCTCTGAATGACCAAAGGTTTAAGTTCTACGCTCCGTCTAGCAAGGAAGTTGAGGCCGGTGCAGATCTTGAGTATAAACTAGATGTTCCTTGCATGATGTGGGACCAAGAAAAAATTGACAAAAAATTAGTAGAAGTCGCTAATCTCATGCAGACCCCTTTTGATGGTGAAAAATTGAAATGTGATGCTAAGAAAATGAGCGCTGAGTGTAAAGAGATTGAAACAGTGACAAAGATTCTCTCCTCAGATTTTAATACGGGTAAATCGAGCTATTGCGATATTGAATTAAATGTCGGAAATACTTGGGAGATCCCTACTCAGCTGGAGGCCCTGCAGTCAAAACAGTCGCTTAGTTTACAGGAAGATGTTGAGTCACTTACGAGTTTTATTTCAGCTTCAATTGATCACGAGGAAGGTGCAGAAATATCAGAAAGTCAGTTGTCAGAAAGGCTGGTGAATCGGCAGAAGCTTGTGGCCCTAGAGTCTTCCCTTTTAAAGTTTCATCAAGATATGTTTCAAAATTTTGATGAAAAAACGCTTTATATGCATTTAACGCTAAAGAATGGGGGCAATTATCAAGAAACACTGAAGATCTATCAATTGGAGTGCTCAAAAGAGGGAGATCCTAGTGCATGTGTTGATAGAAAATGGTTAAAAAATCATAACCTGGAATTTCCCTTAAAAATGATGACGGCCTACGGTCGTTTAAAATTATCAAAAAACATACTTAAGAATCGTGCGGAAAAAGAGTTAAAATCTAATCAAACGAGCGTCTGGGAAAATGACAAGGAAGTTGTAAAAGAATTAAAAGAAGGATGCCGATTTGATAATGATGTTGTTGTAATCGTTTGCCCAGATAAACCTAAAGTTGAGAATCCATAGAAATATCTTTTTGAAGTAATGATTTATTATGAACGGAAGCCTTTTTTAATTGGCCCCTAACAGTATTCAAGAACTAGCATTTTATAGACTCACTTAGAAATGATATTTTAATTTATGATGGCCTTGCCGATCATGTACGACGCGCACAGGGTCGTGCCGATACCTAATGGCAGAAATTCCACATTTTATCTGTCGTAAGAGGCATAAAACGTTTTTAATTCACTTTATAACAACGAATAGGATAACATCTGGTTAATATCATCTTTTGTGGTTCCTATACTTGTAGAAGTGACCCATCATGATTTTTAAGCAGTAAGAGGTTTTATGTCACAACCAGACATTAGATGGATGCAACGACTTAATAATTTCTCCTTAGCACTCACTCAACTCGAAAATGCGGTTTCGCTCTCTAATATAAGAAAACTTTCGGATCTAGAGAAGCAAGGCCTGATACAAGCTTTCGAGTTTACTCATGAACTTGCCTGGAATGTCATGAAAGATTATTTTGATTATCAAGGGAGTGCAGAACTTATAACCGGTTCAAGAGATGCTACTAAGGAAGCGTTTCAGAAAGGTATCATTCAAAACGGAGATGATTGGATGGACATGATAAAAAGTAGAAATAAGACATCCCACACATATAATATAAACGTTGCCGATGATATTGTGGTTAAAATTCAAAAGAGCTACTTTTTCTTATTCAAAAAATTCCATCAAACCATGTTAGATTTATCCTTACGATGACTTCTTCTCATAAATTTGGTCTTTGTTTTAAGACCATTGAAGCGATCAAATCAGTTCTTTTTAGACACCACGGAATCGAAGGTGTAACGGTATATGGTTCAAGGGCAAAAGGAAACTATAGAGAAGGTTCTGACATTGACCTCGTCCTTATAGCTCCGACGTTAACAACAAACGATTTGCTTAAAATAGAAAACGAAATTGAAGATCTTATGCTTCCTTATAAGTTGGATCTGT
>CAMCZE010000038.1 GCA_945885655.1 Bacteriovorax stolpii
CCCACACGTGTGGTCATGAAAGCTTTAATTGAAGCATCTCCTGCTTTTTCTTTCTTATTATAAATACCGATTAGGGAGTATGAGCAAAATCCCATAATTTCCCAAAAGATAAAAAGCGAAAATAGATTATCAGAAAGAACAAGACCCAACATCGCTGATGTAAATAAAGGAAGGAAAATGAAAAAACGGCCGTGCTTCTCATCATGCTCCATATACCAAGTTGAGAAAACATGGATAAGGAAGGCTACTCCTGAGACCATTAGCAACATGATGGCTGCCATGTTATCAATGTAAATTCCCATATCCACTTTAAAGATTTGAGTTCCATAAGAAAGATCAAACCATGTGAAAGTCTTGTGAACATAAGAATCTGTCGCAAATTTTCCAAAGATAAAATCTGAGAAAATGCGTGCAGAAAATATAAACGAGACAAAAATACTGAATGCTGCTAACCAATCACCCTGGCGAGGTAACCTTCTCCCAAAAAAAGCGTTAATAACAAACGCTATTACTGGGGCAAGGAAAATCGGCGCAATACTTCCAACTGTATATTCCATAATACGACCCTTAGTTTCTTAACTGAGTAGCTTCATCAATATGAATAGTTTCTTTAATTTGGAAAAAGCGAATAACAATCGCTAAACCCACAGCTGCTTCAGCTGCTGCAATAACAATGATGAAAAGACTAAAAATATGTCCATCAAGATTATTCGTCACGTAACGAGAGTAAGCCACAAAATTCAATGCTGCGGCATTTAAAACCAACTCAATCCCCAAAAGAATGGCAACAATACTTTTGCGAGAAAGCATCACGGCCAAACCGATGACAAACAGAGCAAGAGAAATGATTAAATAAGAAGCTAGGCTCATCATATTTGACTCACTTATTGCTTACGTGGGCGAGCGATCATCGCTGCACCAACCAGAGCACCCAATAAAAGAACTGAAGATAATTCAAAGGCCAGAACATGATCCTTAATTAAAAGGTGTCCAAGCTGATTAACAGTTGATGGAAATTCATTACCAAATGTTTTGGCCGGATGAGATTTCACAATACTGCTAATTAATTTTACATTTGTTAATAAGAAGACAAGTGAGACAAGAAGACCCACGGTGTAGGTCCACTTATTTCCCATTGATGGAGCAAGACCTAAAAGGTTTTGAGCACGAGATACGAAATCCTTACCGCCAGTTAACATAACGGCGAAGATCATAAGTATTACGATCCCTCCTACATAAACCATAATCTGGGTCACGGCGACAAAGTCTGCTCCCAAAGTCGCATAAAGACCCGCTATTCCAATAAGAGAAGCCAATAAAAAGATACATGCATGCATGATATTTTTAGTGACTAGGACAGCAATCGCTCCACTTAGGGTGAGAAGTGCTGAAAGACCAAAGAGTAATTGCATAAACATAATTAATTCCTTAGTGCCCGCCGAAGATGAGTTCGGCAATAGATTTACCATTGAAAACAACTATCCAGATCGAACATCCAACCAAGTTAAGGATGGCCATCGGTGTAAGATATTTCCAACAAATCGACATGAGCTGATCCACTCGAAGACGTGGAAGGGTCCAGCGGATCCAGATCACCACGTAATATAATAGGAGCGTTTTTGTCATGAAGATAATAAATTCAAGAAGCTGAAGTGGAAGAATATCAAAGCTGATATTAAATGGAAGACTTGATCCACCTAGGAACAAAGCTGCTGCCACTCCACAAACAACAAATACTTCGATGTACTCGGCTAAAGCAAAAAATCCAAAACGCATTCCTGTATACTCTGTATGGTATCCAGAAACGAGCTCTGATTCTGCTTCAGGCAAATCGAATGGAGCACGGTTAGTTTCAGCAAGGGCCCCTGTAAAGAAAACAAAAAATGCCAAAAAGGCAAAAGGGTTATGAAAAATAAACCAGTTAAAAGGAAGGCCCTTTTGTTGACCAACGATTGTTCCAAAACTCATCCCTCCCGCCAAAAGAGTAATTGCAAGAACTGATAAAGTTACAGGGATTTCATAAGAAATAATTTGTGAAGCCCCTCTCATACCACCAAGCATGGACCATTTTGAATTAGATGCGTATCCACCCAAGAAAACGGCAACTCCAACAAGTGAAGAAATGGCTATAAGATAAAATACCCCTACATTTAAATCAGCTAACGCAAATCCACTTGAGAATGGAAGAACAGCAAGAGTAGAAAAAACGCCGACTAAAGCTAAAAGTGGAGCAAGATAAAAAAGAAATTTGTCGGCCGTGAAAGGCATGATGTCTTCTTTAGTCATCATCTTCACACCATCGGCTAAGAATTGTAAAAGTCCGTAAGGACCTACGCGGTTAGGACCTACTCGTTGTTGAAGATCTGCTGAAATTTTACGTTCAGCATATGTGCCAAGACCACCGATTGTGGCGCACATTGTAACGATAATGAGAATGAAGATCATATAGATCACAAAAGAAAGTAGGCCTTGATTGTTTCCAAAAAATGCCAACAAATGATCATAAAACTCATACTGCGAAAGATAACTAACAACTGTTTGATTCATATCAAGACCTTATTTATTATTTTGCTTGAGTGAAACTTGGTAAGATTTAACCCAATCAAGATCGCCTTTTTTCCAACAGTAGGCGATTCCCTCAATGAGAATGGAAATGAAGCTTAAAAACACAATTAAAGCATATCCGCCGTGACCCATTTCATTCATCTCTTTAAAAATGGAAGCTACTGGAAACATCAGTACAGATTCCACATCAAAAATGATAAAGATGAGACCAACGACGTAAAAACGAACGTTGAACATCGACCAAGCTGAGCCAACGGGTTGCTCACCACACTCGTAAGGAGTAGATTTGAGATGAGAGGGTTTTTTGGGAGCAAGTAAAACTGAAACGAAGTGTCCACCTAAAAAAAGTAGAACAGCAACAGCCATAAGGATAACAACTGGCATCAAGCCATCGAATTTTGCTGGTATCATGAACAATCTCCAGTGCTTTAAAAACGAAGAAAAGTAGTTTTAAGATACAAAAGATGTTGAAAATAGGAAAGATGTTATTTTGTTTGGTGATAAGAATGAAAATGAAAATGAATACAAACTTTTTTCCTCAGGTTTACACGTGACATTATTTAGTGCCATTTCCGGTAAGCTCCAATACTGGAACCAGAACTTAAATAAAATTTCCTTCAAGGGAATTTCACCAAATCAATGGTGTCTTCTTGCGGGTAGTTATTTTGCCAAACAAGTTTTTGACACAACACACGTTATGATTTGTTCTGATAATGATGAGGCTGAAGATGTTTTTGAAGCACTGAGGCACTTGCCACATACATATTTTTACCCAGGGCATAATCACTCTCTATATAGCAGCATCCTTACGTCTGAAACTGCTTTATTGGCGCGATGGTCAGTACTACAGCAGTTACAAAAAAATTCACCCATGATTATTGTAACCACATGGGAAGCTTCTCTTTTGCTTGGGCCTCAACAAACTTTCTTTAAAGAAAATTCCTTTAGTATAAAACGGGACGACATCATCTCTCCGTATGATTTAGCCATGCGTTTAACCAAAATGGGATATTTTCCCTCAAGTACAATCGAAGAGCCTGGAACTTTTTCTCGACGCGGCGAAATTTTTGATATTTATCCTATCGCTCATCCGCCTATTCGACTCCATTATTTTGACGACCTAATTGAAGAAATGTTCGGCATTGAAATAGAAACTCAAAAAACAAATAGAGATGTTACTTTTAATGAGGTGGCCCTCATTGCTGGACCTGGATTTTTAAGTAACGAACCTTTTATCACCCAGCTTCGTTCAAGAATTCCGCAGGCCCAACCCGCTTTTAAAAATAAGTATGAGGCCAGAAAAGAACTTTTCAAAAGAATGGGTGAGGGTCAACTTTTTGATAATTATCCACTATTCATTCCTCTCTTTTTTAGTGAACCTCAAAATCTTTTTGATTTTCTTCCCAATAATACCAAGCTGACTTTCATTAATTCTGATAACGGACAAAATACTTTTGATATGTTCCTTGCTCAGCAGCAGGAGGATTTTGAAACCCTTGCCGAAGATGTAGAAAGTTCATCGGTAGTACCTGGACCAGAGTCTTTCTATTCAAAAAATATGCCCAAGACTTCTTTTAAAATTATTGAGGTCGATCAGCTTGATGTCACTGTTAATTTAGATACCCCTTTTGATGGTGAGCTTCATTTAAATTTGGAAAAAATGAAGTCTCACATACAAACAAGACTCCGGGTCCAGGGAGAAATTCCTGAAAATAAATTTGACTACATTAAAGCGGCTCTCAAACTTTTAAAAAGTGAGCTCAAGGTTCATGGTCATCTTGTCGTTAGTTACCGTTCAGAAAATGCACGACAAGAACTGCAGTACCTTCTGGAAGAAAATGGTCTAACCTCAATTGGAGAGAGACTTCATTTTCTATATGGAAAACTGGAAGAAGGTTTTTATTATAAAAATGAAAATATCTTTGTCCTATCCGAAGCTGACTTTTTCTCGGTAAAAAAGAAAAAAACCAAACAGGTTAAGGCCAGCAACAAAGATCTTTTTGCAGAACAGCTCGCCACTCTCAAAATGAATGATTTCGTTATTCATAGAGATTTTGGTGTAGGGATTTATAAAGGGCTAGAAACTTTACAGGCTTTAGATCAACAAAGCGATTATCTCGTTATCCTTTATGAAGATAACGATAAAGTTTATGTTCCTGTATATAAATTAAATTTAGTTCAAAAACATGCTGATGCCTCATCTGGACTAAAGGTTGCATCACTTAAATCAAAAAAATTTAATGAACTTAAACAGAAGGCGAGAAACTCTGTCAAAAAACTTGCTTTTGATCTTTTAAAACTTCAGGCCGAAAGAAAACTCAGTGGTGGATTTCCCTTTTCTCCACCTGATCACATGTTTAAAGAGTTCGAACTCTCTTTCGCTTTTGAAGAAACACCTGATCAACAAAAAGCAATCATTGATGTTCTCGAAGATATGCAACAGCAGCATCCAATGGACCGTCTCGTATGCGGCGATGTTGGATTTGGAAAAACAGAAGTGGCCATGAGAGCGGCAATGAAAGCCGTTTTGGATAAAAAACAAGTTGTCATTTTAGTACCAACAACAGTACTTGCTCTTCAACATTACCATTCTTTCAAAAGACGATTTGAAAATTTTCCTGTGAATATTGATTTCATTTCTCGATTTAAATCTACCAAGGAAAAATCGAAAGTAATGGAAAAGGTTCAAGAAGGAAAGATTGATATCCTGATTGGTACCCATGCCGTTCTATCTGATAAGTTAGAATTCCATGATCTTGGACTTCTCGTCATTGATGAAGAACATCGTTTTGGTGTTGGTCACAAAGAGAAGTTGAAGGTTCTTCGATCCGGTATTGATGTACTTACTATGACAGCGACACCAATTCCTCGAACCCTTCAACTTTCATTTTTGGGAATTCGTGATCTTTCTCTCATTCAAACAGCTCCCCCAAGACGACAGTCAATAAAAACCTACATCATTAAATCAGATGACCTGACCCTAAAGGCTGCCATCGAAAAAGAACTCTCTCGTGGTGGACAAATTTATTACGTCCATAACCGGGTTCATGACATTGAAGAACATGAAATATATCTAAAAAAACTTGTGCCACAGGCCAGAATCAGTGTGACGCATGGTCAGATGAATGAAAGAGAGTTAGAAAAAAGAATTAATGACTTCTACGATCATAAGTCGGACATCCTTCTTGCCACAACAATCATTGAATCAGGCATTGATATCCCTAATGCGAATACGATGATCATTGATCGGGCAGACACATATGGACTGGCCCAGCTTCACCAGCTTCGAGGCCGTATTGGCCGCTCTGATAGAAAAGCTTATGCATATTTTATGGTTCCTGAAACTCGTATTTTAAGTGATCTTGCTCAGAGAAGACTTCAGGCCCTACAAACGTATGCAGAGATGGGATCTGGCTTTGCTTTAGCATCATCCGATATGGAGTTAAGGGGAGCTGGAGATATTTTAGGCGGAGAACAATCCGGACACATTGAAGGAATTGGACTTGAGTTCTATATGGATCTTTTGCAGGAAGCAATTTTAGAGATTCGTGGGGAGCAAAAAGTTTCCGTAAAAAATATTGAAATCCAAGCACCTTATTCAGCATACATTCCAAATTCATATATCCCGGATAATGGATTACGTTTGAAATTTTATAAACGACTTTCAAATTGTAACGACATGAACAGATTGGAAGAAATTGTTTCAGACTTAACCGACTCTTTTGGTATGACTCCAAAAGAACTTGAGGCTCTCTATTCAATTCTTCGATCACGCATTTATTTTCAACCGCTGGGTATGCGTCTGGTTAAAGTTGCCGGCTCTCAACTTCATCTTTATTTTGATCAGGAAATACTTAACCATAACCATCAACTAAGAGATAAGATGTTGAACTTCTTCATGAATAAACCCAAATTATATAAACTAAATCCTGATACATCTGTGACCAGCTTTTTCAAAGAACCTATCGGCCACCCCATGCTTTTAGAATTTGCGAAACATATTGCAGGGCAAATGGGAGTATGTTAGCGTTTTTATTAGATTCATTTCAAAACCAGGGAAAGTGTAATGAAAAACCTATCGTTCATTGTTGTTGCGTTTGCGATATCGTCTTCTGTATTCGCTCAAACTAATCAAGTCATCACAACTGTGAATGGTCGCTCCATTACAAAAAAACAATTTGAGGAGTACCATCTTCAAAATTTAAAATTTGTAGGACAAAAGAAAGTTACAAAAGCCTCATCATTAACAGATCTTATCAACCGTGAACTCGCCATTCAAAAAGCAAAAAAATCTGGCGTTGATAAAGATCCTACGGTGATTGCTCGACAAGAAGATATTCTACATCACGCTCAAATATCTAAAGACCTTGAAGGTGAGTTCAAAAAGATTCTTGTTTCAGATGATGAATTAAAAAAATTCTATGCAGAGAATGCTGAATATCGTACAGCCCATATTCTTTACCGCGTTCCAGCCGAACCAACCGAGCAACAAGTTAAAGACGCTCTTTCTCAAAGTATGGCCATCTACAGCGAGCTTGAGAAAAGCCCTGATAAGTTTTCCCAGATGGCCAATAAATTCTCACAAACATCTAATGCTGCAATCGGCGGAGATCTTGGTTTTCAGCCCATGACTCGACTTGCTCCGGAATATTTTGATGCGATTAAAGGACAGAAAATTGGTTATATTTCGAAACCTATCAGAACACAGATGGGTTATCACATTATCAAAATCCTGGGCGTTAAGTCATATGATCAAATCGACAAAAACTTGCACAAAAAAATCATTTACGATAGAAAAAGAGACGCACTTATCGAGGAATATTATAAGGGTCTCGCTAAGGGTGCTACGATTAAGACTAACTTAACCCTTTTATAAAAATTGATTTTAAGTGAAAATTCTTTTTCTTGTTCTTATCCTGGGCCTAGGTTCTGCTTCGGCCCAGGAAAAACTTCTCGATAAAATAATCGCTGTTGTTAACACCAAAGTTATTTCATTATCTGAAATCACGCGCATAGAAGAAACATTAGAGGCCCGTAAAGAAGTCTCACCCATGATCTATACTGAGGCTACATACACTCAGAAGGCCTTACTGGACCTTGTTATTCGTGCCTTCATTATCAGAGACAAGATCAACACTCAGGGTTATGTGATCAACGACGATGCTGTTGAATCTAGAATTAAGATGACTGAAGAAAGACTTGCACTTAAACGTGCTGACCTTTTGAATTTTCTTAAACTTAAAGGTATTACTTACGAAGAATATTTTGAGACAATACGCGAAACGATGGAGTTTAACTTATTTGCTTCTAAAATTATTGCTCCACTGGTTTCTGTTACAGAACAAGAAATTAAAAACGAATATTATAAAAGAAACAGCTCAAACAATGCTTTGGCTTTTAAATATACCCTCGTTGATTTTTACGTAGCCGAGAGCAATCTTGTTGATAAGGATGAAAAAAAATTCTTAGCAGTTCTTCAGGACTACCAGCTCACCGGCAAGCTTCCTGAGGAGTATAGAACACTCGAGTCAAACAATCTTGAAAACCTTAATGAAGATAACATTTCAAAAGAGCTTGGTGCCATTCTTAAAACTACATCCGAGGGCTCATTTTCAAAACCCATCATAATCAATGGTCACCTTCATGCGTTTTATGTACAGAAAAAAGATCTGGTTGAGTCGCAGGAATTTGTTAAATTCAAAGAACAGATTCAAAACGACATCTTTGCAGAAAAAGGCAAGGCCGTAACAAACAATTGGTTTGATCGCGAATACGGCAACTACTACATCAAAAACGTTTTATAATTTATGAAAGTCTATGTTTCGCAAGGTCACGAAGCCGGCATAGGACTGGAAGTCTTTTTTAAATCATGTTTGGTTTTTTCAATCAAAGAGCTCAAGCATATTGAACTCATTGCATATCAACACTCCGTAAAAGTCACTCTTGATTCCATGAAAATAAATTTTTTAATAAAAGAGGATGGACTTCTTTTCGGCGGTATTTTTTTACAAGTTATTTGGCTCAAAGAAAAAATTCTTTCAGAAACTTTACACTCGCTAAATCATGCTATGAAGCTTTCTGAAAGTGGAGGAGTTCTTTACACGCTTCCAACTTCAAAAGATCAATTCATCTCTCATGCTGGACATACTGAATATTTTCGTGATGTTTATGAAAACCCTCATTTAGGTATGTTCTTTTCTGCACCGTCTCTTAAGGTTTTACTCTTATCAGATCATGTCCCTGTTTCTGATTTATCCCATTTTTTAACTGAAGAAGTTATTTATCAACGTTTAGAAACAGCTTTCTCTACCTTTGCTGCATGGAGATGGCCCACTGAGCGGATCATCGTATCAGGACTTAACCCCCATGCTGGAGAGAATGGCCTAATTGGATCTGAAGATTCTCGGATATATACATCCATTAGACGACTAAAGAACAAATATAAATTTGATATAACAGGTCCATTCCCTGGTGATACAATGCTTTTCGAGCAACGATCTCCTAAAGATATTCTCGTATATCTTTTTCATGATCAGGGATTAGGCGTGTTTAAAACAGCACAAGGTTTTATTGGATCTAACATAACTCTTGGTCTTCCTTATCCAAGATTTAGTCCAGACCACGGAACCTCCTTCAAACTCTTTGGGAAAAATCTTGCGGATTACAGAGGCTGCGCTTACTCACTTCGGGAAGCCATCTCTATGCTGAAAAGGATTTCTAATGGAAAAGATTCAGGTCACTAAAGCCAAAGTTCATAATCTCAAAAATATTGACGTAAGTTTACCACGTCATTCTCTTACGGTTATAACTGGCCCATCGGGTTCGGGAAAGTCCTCTCTCGCATTCGACACCATCTATGCCGAGGGACAAAGAAGATATATAGAATCTCTTTCGAGTTATGCCAGACAATTCATCGGCCAGGTTGAAGCACCTGAAGTCGAGAGTATTACAGGCTTGTCTCCCGCTATTGCTATTGATCAAAAATCTACCACTAAAAACCCTAGATCAACTGTGGGTACAATTACAGAGATATACGACTATCTTCGACTTCTATATGCCAGGCTTGGAGTAGCTCACTGTCCTGACACGGGAGAGGTTGTAGGTAAACAGTCTCCACAACAAATTGTAGACCAGGTTTTAAGGTTTAAATTAGGTACAAAATTACAAATTCTCTCTCCGGTTGTTCGAAATAAAAAAGGTGAACATAAAGAAGAGATGGCAAAATTTATCACGATGGGATTTTCTCGCATACGCATTAATGGAGAGCTCATCAACCTTGATGATAAAGTTCAAATCAATAAATCTAAATTTAACAACATCGATCTTGTTATTGACCGTCTTGTTCTTAAAGAAGGAGTTAATGGTAGGCTTACTGAATCAATAGAGCACGCATTAAAACTTTCCGAGGGATTTCTCGTCGTCCTTGCTGACGATAAAGAGCATTTTTATTCTGAAAAAAATTATTCATTTAAGTCAGGTAAAAGTTATCCCGATTTAGAGCCTAGACTTTTTTCTTTTAATTCCCCAATGGGTGCATGTCCTACCTGTAATGGTTTAGGTATATCAAAAACTTTTGATATCGACGGACTTGTATTGGATGAGACACTTTCTTTAGAAGATGGTGCCATACCAATTGTTAAAAAGAACACATTTCTTATGCAGATGGTGAGATCCGTTGCAGTGACTGAAAAGATTGATATCGAGAAACCTTTTGTTAAGCTTTCTGAAAAGTTTCGCTCTATCCTTTATAATGGTGGTGACAAGGTTTATAATTACAAATTTGAATCTGAAAACTCATCATGGAATTTTAAAAAAGAATTTCCAGGTATCATTTCATGGCTCGAAAGAAAATATCATGAGTCTGAATCTGAAAAAACAAAAGCTGACCTTGAAGAATATATGATAATTAAACGTTGTCCTTCGTGTAACGGAAAAAAGCTGAATCCTTTTGCCTTAGCTGCAACCATACAAGAAAAATCCATCTTTGATGTTTGTGACCTCTCTATAGATGAAGCTTTTACTTTTATTGAGAAATTAAAGTTCACAGGAAATCAAGCAATTATCGCCCATAAAGTATTAAAAGAAGTTCGTGAACGGTTAAGATTTCTCCTTAATGTGGGTCTCAACTACCTCACACTTAATCGAGATGCCATCTCCCTCTCTGGTGGCGAATCTCAACGTATCAGACTAGCAACTCAAATAGGATCGGCTCTCTCTGGTGTGTTATATGTTTTGGATGAGCCAAGTATAGGTCTACACCAAAGAGATAATGAAAAGCTCATTCAGACTCTTATTGATCTCAGAGACATTGGTAATACTGTCCTCGTAGTTGAACACGATGAAGACACCATGATGGCGTCTGACTACATTATTGACATGGGTCCTTTCGCAGGAATCCATGGAGGTGAGGTAGTGGCCGCTGGAACTCCCGAAGAAATTAAAAAGAACAAAAAATCTATAACGGGTAGATACCTTTCTGGAGAACTTAAAATTGAAGTTCCTAAAGAAAGAAGAAAACTCATCAAAAAAATTACTCTAAATAAGGCAAGAGAACACAACCTGAAGGATGTTGTTCTTAATTTACCTCTTGGAGGAATGGTTTGTCTCAGCGGAGTTTCCGGTTCAGGCAAATCAACTTTAGTTCACAAAGTACTCATTCCCGCTATTAAAAGTTATCTTACCCGAGGAAGAAGAGGCGGATCAAAGAATTATCAATCCATCACAGGGGTCGATCAAATTCAAACTCTTATCGAATTGGATCAGTCTCCCATTGGCAGAACTCCTCACTCAAATCCTGCGACCTACACAGGTCTCTTTGATGACATAAGAAATATTTTTTCTTTAACGAATGAATCAAAAGTTCGCGGCTACAAACCTGGTCGTTTTTCATTTAATGTTAAAGGTGGTCGCTGTGAAACCTGTGAAGGTAACGGCATGCTAAAAATTGAAATGCATTTCCTGCCAGATGTTTACGTTACATGTTCAGAGTGCCGTGGCTCTCGTTACAACAATGAGACTCTTTCCATTCTTTATCGTGGTAAAAACATAGCTGATGTTCTGGCCATGAGTATTGAAGAAGCCGAGTCTTTTTTTGAAAATCATCCCAAAGTTAATCGAGCACTCAAAGTAATGAATGCTGTTGGCCTGGGATACATCAAAATGGGCCAGCCTGCTACAACACTCTCTGGTGGTGAAGCTCAGCGTATGAAACTTTCTCGAGAACTCGCAAAGTCTACTAAAGGTGCAGCTCTTTATGTTTTAGATGAACCAACCACTGGACTTCATTTTGAAGATATTAACATTCTTTTAAAGGCACTTAATAAACTTGTTGATCTAGGACATTCACTTCTTATCATCGAACATAACCTAGACGTGATCAAGACGGCCGATTGGGTAATTGATATGGGCCCAGAGGGTGGGCATGGTGGAGGCCAAATTGTTGCTGAAGGAACCCCAGAAACAGTGGCAAAGGTCAGAAATTCATTTACAGGAAAATATCTTGCAAAGTTGCTCAAATAAAAAAGGGGTCCTATTGGACCCCTTACGCATAACTTTATAGTTAAAATTAACCAACAGTTGGCTTGATAAGGAAAGCGATAACGAAAGCATAGATCACTAGTGATTCAATTAGAGCAAGAGCAATAATCATCGGAGTGAAAAGTTTATCAGCAGCAGCTGGGTTACGAGCGATACCTTCAAGAGCAACAGAAGCAGCACGGCCTTGAGCAATTGCTCCACCGATAGCAGCAGAAGAAATTGTAATTGCAGCAGCAAGACCTAACCAAGCAGTAGTTTCCATAAATGTCCTTCCTTTAAAATAAAGGTGTTTAAAAGTTACTGTTCCCTATGTCCCGTACTAGTGGTGCGCATGCTCTTCATCATGATCGTGATGGGCAGTGGCTAAACTAATATAGACCATAGTCAACAGGGTAAATACAAACGCTTGCATAAAACACACAAACAATCCAATTACATAAAACGGTATTGGTACAATGTAAGGAATTAAACCAGAAAAGATCGACAGAACTAAGTGATCTCCTTCCATGTTACCTTTCAAACGTAAACCTAGTGAAAGTGGACGAACTGTATGTGAAATTATCTCTATAGGAAAAATCAATATCGCAAGATACCAAACAGGTCCCATAAAGTGCTTGATGTGACCAACAAGACCTTGGGCGCGGATACCCTGAAAGTTGTAATAAAGAAAAACAAAAATACCAAGGGCCAAGGTCGTATTGAAGTTGTCAGTTGGTGGTAAAAATCCTGGAATCAATCCAATAAGGTTGTTTGCAAATACGAATGTAAAAAGAAGCATAATTACTGTGTAATATTTTTTTGCTTCTTCTTCGCCCATGATATTTCGAGCAAGATTATAAATGAACTGGCCAAGAGCTTCAAAAACGTTTCTGAAAGTAATTCCCTTGTCCGGGATAACGTAATTTTTTACACCAGCAAGCTTTGCTCGATAAACTGTTCCCATTACAATGAACAATAATGCGACAAGGGCGAATGTAATAATATGCTGTTTGATATGGAATGAATGTTCCAAATGAGAAATAAAGGTATAGCCGCTAGCAGACGCCAAAGTAGGAGCAAGCAAGCTTAAGATAAGCATATATAAGCGAATCATGGTTCAGAGCCTTTCTTAAAGAAGTTCCCAATGTTTTTAATACTTAAGCCAAGGATTATCAATTGAAAAATATAGATCAAAAGCCCTTGCGGCACCATGTCAGGAATAAATATCAATAAGCAGATAAATCCAGAGACCAAAAAGACACTTTTAAAGATCAAATAGAACATCAGGCGAAACTTACTCGACGCAACACCCTCTGTCATACGCTCTACCATATTAGATAAAGATAAAATCGTGAAAAATTGATTCAAGACAGCTGAAATTAGCAAGTAACACAACCACCAAGCGTTTTTGATTTGAGGTAAACCTGCATAAAGGGCAAAAGCAAAATTTATGGAAGTACCAAAAACATAATTTTTATTGTCGATCTTTTTTTTCCAAGACATTCTTCACCATCAACCCAAGCATATAAATTATGATCACTAATAAAATAATGAGTAAAGCATTCCAGGATATAAGACCATTCTGGACCAACTGATACAATATAAAAAACAAACCAATAACAGTAGACGGAAGTCCCAATGCCAGGCCAGTAACTATTAAAAACTTACGTGTTGAACTCTCTTCTTTTTGGTCTTTCATCTCTTTCTAGCAACTCGGCGTGCATAAAGCGACTTTAAACGGGCGTTAAGCACTTCCGGGTTTGGGTAAACAGGCAGTAGAGAATAGTAGATGTTATACGCTTCTTTTAGCTTTTCATTAGATTCGTATGCATTTGCTATTAAAAACTTAACCTTTATGATCTGATCTTTCCTACGCTCACGTTTTAGGTATTCCATCCAAAACTCAACCGCTTTATCCCAGTTTTTATTATAAAACTCTATAAGTCCCATCTGGTTAAAAGCTTCGATGTAATGTGGATTTGTAGGCTGACTCAATATCTGGTTAAAAATCTCTCGTGCTTTTTGATATTTCCCCATTTCAAAATACGATTCCCCAACTCTTAAATAATAATAGTCATAATCTTTAAGTCGAGGCTTAAACTGCATCAAGATCTGATAGGCCTTAATGGATTGTTTGAAGTTCTTTGCAAAGTTAAAGTTAATATCGGCAATTTTCTCAAGAGATTTTACCTGCCAAAGAGGATCATCAACGTTATCTACAATGAACTGATAATACTTTAAGGCCTTAACTTGCTCATCTAGATAGAGATAATAAATCTCGGCCAATTGGTAATTAATTTTTGTTTTAATGATTTTAGAGGGATTTTTTTTAATGACTCGTTCATAAAGCTCGACCGCCTTACCAAACTCTTGCTTATCGACGTACTTCTGAGCAGTCAATATGTCTTGATTTAATCCTGAGGTAAAGTCACATGAACTTAACCCCAGGATGAATAAAATAACTAATAATTTACTGTACTGACGTCTCAACAGGGCCACCTTCTGTTGGTGTTTCATCCGGTGGATCCATAATTTTCTCCACGGCAACCACTTTCTCGTCTGGATGAACGTTAATTAAACGAACTCCTTGTGTATTTCTTCCAAGAAGAGAAATACCAGAAATTTTTGTCCTTATCACTTGTCCCTTATCAGTAATGATCATCAAATCATCTTTATCGGTAACAGGAAGGATGCCCATAATTTCACCGGTTTTTTCGGTTAACTTCATAGCAAGAATCCCTTTACCGCCACGAGATTGTTTACGGTACTCTTCGGCATGAGACCGTTTACCATATCCTCTGGCCGTAACAGTTAGGATTTCAGAAGAATCGTCAATAACTTCCATACCGATCACGTATTCGCCTTCTTCAAGCGCCATACCTTTTACACCTTGAGACACACGTCCTTGCGCCCGGCAGTCATCTTCATTAAATCTAATTGACTTGCCTCCAGAAGAGGCAAGAAGAATGTCTTTTTTACCGTCAGTGATTCTAACAGCTAAAATTTCATCTCCATCAACAACCTTGATAGCCTTAAGGCCATTCTGGCGCATATTTTTATACTCAGAAAGTTCAGACTTCTTAACAATTCCATATTTCGTAGCAAATACAATAAACGAATTTTCTAATTCCTTAGGAACCGTGATGATTTCCTTCACTTTTTCATCAGAAGGAACGTTAATGATGTTCACAACGTTTCTTCCCTTGCTCGTTCTTAAGCCTTCAGGAATTTGATAAACCTTGATTGAGAACACAGTTCCCTTATCAGTAAAGATCATAAGAGTGTCATGGGTATCTGCAGTAAAAATTGATGTATAGAAATCGTCATCAAGATCTGCACCTTTAACACCTTTACCGCCACGTTTTTGTGAGCGGAAAGTATCAATGGACATACGCTTTAAATAACCTTTCTGAGTTATCGTAACGATAACTTCCTCATTTTTAATCAAATCTTCCATGTGAATTTCATCGGCTTGAGCGATGATTTCTGTTTTACGTGCATCACCGTAGTTTTCACGAATCTCAAGAAATTCACCTTTAA
>CAMCZE010000039.1 GCA_945885655.1 Bacteriovorax stolpii
CTCCATGTCGAGGGGATTATTTGCTAATGAGTGGGGGAGGATGCAGCGCATCTCATTCTGGTGAGAGTCAATTAATTGTTTTTCATTGAGGGCCTTGTCTCTCAGCCCCGTAGGTAAGGCGTTAACATTATCTTGGACCAATGAGTAAAGACAGTTGTTAACTGTTATATCTACTTCTACGGGTGTGCGCTCTTTAAGGCCTGATTTAAGTTCAATGGCTTCTTGCCAAGACATCATGCTAGGTAAACTCACAACATGAATTTTGGTGTATTCTGGGTCGTTTAGGCGTGCGAGCATTTTTCCCGTATCTTCAAAAACCGTTCCACTTTCAAAAATGCTTTGAAAGTTGCTCGTTGATTCCACCATCGTAAGCGCATGGCCTGAAGCTGGGGCATCCAAAACCACAATCAGTCTTGGATTTTCTTTACCCATTTCTAAAACTTTGCCCAAAAAAATAAGATATGAAAAACCTGGAACCATGTTGATAAGTGCCTTAAAAAAAGGTGTCTTAACAATCCATGAACCAATGATTTTAGAATTTAATTTTTTTTCAATGTAGCCCTTAGCCGATTCTTCAAGATCCAAAGTGATTTCTCTGATTCCGTTTTTTAGAAGATCTTCGTTACCTTTATGAGAATGACCGATGGCCTGATTTCTGAATGTCAGATATACGGCTTCATGATCATGTTCTGTAAGGTAACGTACAAAAGCCTTGCTGAGAGTGGTTTTACCCACACCACCTTTGCCGGTGAAAATATAAAGGCGGCGAGGAGTGAAGTTCATTAGAAAAGGTACATCCCTGTAATCAGCATTTTAAAGTAATATCCAGTGAGGTCAGACTGATCATCCTGCTGCACTTTAAAGGGCCAATGCATTTGCCCCATCAGACCTACAACATAATGGTCGTTGAGACGAAGATCAACACCACCACCAAAATTTAATCCAAAAGTTACTTTTTGGTCAGTCCATTCGCCATTTCGTCTGGCCTTAGGAGCATAACAACCTAAACCACCTACAAAATAGGGTGAAAAATTATCAAATTCAACAAAACGGCCTTTGATAGAACCAGTTGCCCCCATGGTTCTCATGCGATCATTTTTATCTTCATGTTCAGACATATGAGCGTCTAAAAGAAGGTCAAATGAATAACTGGCGGCGTACGAATAAAGTACATCTACAGTGATCTTATCCTGACCATTCTTAGAATAATCTCCTAAAAGAAAAGTCTGACCTAGACCTAATCCAAGACCGTGTTGTTGGGTCTTACGTTGGGAGGAGGATTGTTGAGAACCAGCACCAAACTGAGTGTTGGCATCACGTTCTTCAATGTCATCGTTTTTAGTTCCACCGCCAACGGCCTTATCTTCTTTGAGGTCTTTAGTGGTGTCAGGAGTTTTTATTTTGGGACTTGTGCTAAGACTAAAAGGACGAGACTTGTTGGCCTGGGCCAGAGAAAGAGAAGGCTTAAAACAACTCATGGCCAAATAGGCCATGAGTATAGTTGCAATTTTTTTTTTACTCATGAACTAAGATTAGTTCAAGGTAGTTGAATTTTCCATAGAAGAATTAAGACCAGCTACGAAAGCAGGTTTGAAATCTTCAGCAGCAGCAGCTGGAGCTTCGAAAGTAAGGTTTAATTTGCTTTCAAGAGCACCGATATAACCAGTAAGAGTACCTTCTTCTGAGCGAATGACACGCTTAAGAAGCTCAGTGTTTCCTGGCTTAAGAGACTTACGCTCTTGATCGAAAAGAAGTTGAATTTGAGTCATGTACGTGATGTCGTTTTTAGACTTATTGTCGATGACTTGAATTTCATGACCTTCACGGATGATTTGAGCGATCTCTTCAAGAGTCACGTAGCAGCTTTGGAAAGTGTCATAAAGCTTACGGTTTTGGTAACGCTTAATGGTACGTACGTCTTTCATGTGGTTCCCCTATTTGTTAATACCCTTACTAAAATCATTTTTAAAGGTACGCTAGTTAATTTCGATAAAATCCAAAATAGCTGACTCAAAGGCTTTTGTTTTGTGCGCTGGCTTCTTGGGCAATCCGGTGTGTTCTACTAATACCAGAGGCCCATGTCAACGTAGTTAGTCAAAAATAATTCATAAGATGGAAAAAGCGGTAATTTCTTCCCGTAAATCTTAAGTTTTAGTCCTGTATATTCAACACGTTAAGTTGCTTCTCTTGAGGCTTTTTTTTATCAATAAAACCACAAAATTCCTCAAAAAGAACTTGGACAAACCGAAAAGTCAAAAAAAAGGTCAATTGAATGACTTTTCCAAAGTGACAGGATGGCCATGCTTTTTCTCCAAAAAACTGCTCTTTTTTTCCTCGTTATAACCTTCTTAGGAGCTTGCTCCCACGCCCCATCAATGAATAAAAATCTCGGTAACCTCACAACTGAAGAGAGTGAAAAAGTTAATTACGGGGCCTTAGAAGTGGCGGCCAAACATTTAGAAGAGTTAGTGGCCAAAGCTAAAACGAATGCTACAACGGCGACATTTTTGGCCACAGATTTGTTTTTGAAGGCCAACATGTCGTTGATGGAAGGAGACTATTTAACAGCTTCAGTTCTATTTAAATATGTACATATGTTGGCCCCTCAGGACGAATTTGTTCAGAAAAAATATGCCATTAGTTTGATTCGAGCAGGAGATCTCGAAGAGTCACAGGTGGTGCTTGAGCAACTTTATGAAAAGGGCCAGGACGAAAAGGTTGGTCTGATCTTGGCCGGTGTTTATACTGGTCTAGATCAAGAAAATAAGGCCCGTACGGTTTATAAAAAGATTTTGGCCCGCAACAATAAGAATGAAGATGCTTGTGTTTTTTTAAGTAAATCATACGCCATGAGTAAAGATATGGAAAAGGCCCTTGTTTTACTTCAAGGTTGTGCCTTTAAAGATCCTAAAAATGGAATGTATGATTATTATGCAGGTAAGATTCATTTAGACTTTAATAAATTGGATCAGGCCCTTACATTTTTTAAGAAATCTTTGCAAAGACAACCAACTTTTGCTCAGTCCGTGAATGCTTTGGGCATTCTTTATGAAGAAAAAGAGCAACATCAAGAAGCTATTAAATTATATGAAAACCATTTAAAAAGGCAGCCTTTTGATGGTGCCATTTTAGGTCGTATGGTTCAGTTGTTATTTTTGAAAGAACGATTTGATCAAGTCATTCCATATGCAGAGAGATTAAGTGACCTGGAGCCAGACAACTTAAATTTAAAAATAAAATTAGGAATCCTTTATACTGATGCGAAAAGATATGTAGAAGCAATCTCGATCTTTAAAGATCTTTTGACTGTGGCCCCTGATTCAGACAAGATTCTTTATTACTTGGGCGCCATTCACCAAGAGATGGGGGATTATTCATTATCGATTGAATATTTTAATCAAATTCCCGTATCCAGTGGATTGTATACTGATAGCTCAGTGCAAATGGCAAACATGCTCTCGACTTTAGCGCAAAATGAATTTCTTAAAAAAGATGAAACTCATCAGTGGAGAGAGAAGTTTGTTTTCACTACCAAAGCTAAGATCGAAGAATTCAAAGATCTTCGTGTCGAATTCAGTGTGATCTTGTCTGGCTATTATGAAGCAATCGGTAAATACAAAGAGGCCATGGAAGTGATGATGGTCGTGCAAGATGAGAAAGGTTTCTCAGCACAGCATAAATACTACTTGGCCAATCTGTTTGAAAAAGAAAAAAAGTTCGAAGAGGCCACATCACTTGTTATGGGTATTATTGAAAAAGAACCAAAAAATGCGGAAGCCTGGAACTTTTTAGGGTACACTCTTTTAGTTCGTGGAAATGAAATGGATAGAGCATTTGAGTGTATTCAAAAGGCTCTTAAATTAAATCCTCATGATGGGTATATTCGAGATTCTTTAGGCTGGTACTATTATAAGACAGGTAATACGAAAAGAGCTTTGGATGAACTTAAATTAGCAGTGTCTAAAGTTCCAGACGATGTAGAAATTTTGAAACATCTGGCAATCATTTATCGTGACTTGAAAGAATTTCAAAAGGCCAAAACCTTTTTACAAACAGCTCTAAAGCATGTCCGCTATTCAAACGACAAAGAAGAAATCCTAACCTCACTTGAGGCCATTGATAAAGATCGATTGCCTGCGTCTAAGGCACAAGACTAAAAACTTTTTATTCTTGCGTTTAGGGAGAAGTGCACTCATCATGAGGGCATGAAGTTTCTAATCTTGGCCATGCTTCTTATGACTTCCTGTTCTCTATTCAAAACGAATACATCGTTAAAGACTGTTTCTGCAGAAAAACTTTTAAAAGGTATGAAGATTGTTGGAGAAGGACGGGGGCGTTTGAGTTTTAAGCAGCAACAATATCTTTTTAGTTTTGATGCTGTTTTGAAAGAAAACAAAGATTGGATTTTTGCTGCAATCATTCCTCTTCATGGGGAAGAAGTTTTAGTTCTTCGATCATTAGATCAAACTCAAATAGCGCAAAAATCTGCTCGGTCACTAGAGGCGCGTATTGAGCAGGAGCTGGCATTGGAGTCTAAAGATGAAATGGCCGAAAGTTTCATGCAAGACCTACGCTCATTAAATAGTTTTCTCTTGGCCTCAGAATTAGGACATCAAAGAATTTGCCATGAATCCAGTCCTGAAGTCTATCAATGCACATTCAAGGAGAGTCAATTCCAGCTTTTTGTTACGGACAAAGATATTCGTGTGAAAAAGATCACTAGATCTCCATATGTTTTAGAGGTTCATGCACAAAATCTTACAGATTCTTTCTTCACTAAAACTAGCTATCATTTCTATTCTCGTGAGATTGGTCCAGAGTTAGGTTCTCATCTAGATTTAGAACTCTTTTGGAAGTAATAGAACAATACCTGACTAATCATGGTGACAAATTGCACCTATTGTCAGGCTCTTTTAGTTTTTATAGTGATTAATAAAGAGGATCGCTTACAATTATCCTTACTTATATTGAGGAGTTGCTGGATGAAAAGTTTAATGCCCGTGCTAGTAGGTCTAGTCTTACTCACTATCGGCTGTAGTAAAGAAAGAAATTTTGATGAACGTGAGTTGCATCTTATCTCTCCAGAGAAAATTGCTGGGTTTGATCCGATCCACGGCTCAGATCTATACTCTGCAAATGAGATGGGAAAAGTTTATGAGGGACTTTATGAATTTCATCCATTCAAACGTCCTTATGAGTTAGTTCCAAACTTAGCAGAGAGTCTTCCCAATGTTAGCGCTGATGGCCTTACTTATACTTTCGTCGTTAAAAAAGGTGTGCTTTTTAGAGACAGCCCCGTTTTTAAAGATGGATTAGGTCGTGAGTTATCAGCGGATGATGTACTTTATACTCTTAAGCGTCTGGCGGATCCAAAACTGCAGGCCAAGGGCTGGTGGCTTTTAGATGACAGAATTCTGGGCCTAAATGAGTGGCGTGAGAAGAATGCACCACTCGAGGCTTCAAACTATGATGAAGTCATAGAAGGCCTTAAAAAAATTGATGGATATACACTTCAGATTAAACTTAAAAAACCATACCCTCAGTTTCTTTATGCTCTTGCAATGAACTACACGTTCATCGTCGCTAAAGAAGCAGTTGAACATTACGGAAAAGAATTTTTAAATTACCCTGTGGGTACAGGCCCATTTTTGTTGGATAAATTTGAGCAGTCCAACAAGATTGTTTATATAAAAAATCCAAAGTTTCGTGAAAAACTATTTCCCTCTGAAGGTGAAGAGGGGGATGAGAAACAGGGTTTATTCGCTGATGCTGGAAAAAAAATTCCTCTTGTAGATAAGATTATCGTTGATATTCAGGTTGAGTCTCAACCCAAATGGCTTCTATTCCATAAAGCAAAAGCGGATCTTTTAGAAATTCCAAAAGATAATTTTGACCAAGCAGTTGTTGGTGGAGCGGATCTTGCTCCAGAATTAAAAGGTAAAGGAATTCGTTTAATTAAAAATCCTATGCTTGATGTTACATTTTTTGCTTTTAACCATGAGGATCCTCTTTTTAAAAATGTTAAACTTCGGCAGGCCATGTCGCTTGCATGGGATCGTGGTGAGGCCAATAAACTTTTTTACAACAATACAGCGATTGAAGCTCAGAGTGTGATTCCTCCTGGTCTTGGTGGATATAGAAAAGAATTTAAAAACCCATTTGTTAAATTAGATTTGGAATTGGCGAAAAAACTTTTGGCCGAAGCCGGATATCCAAACGGCAAAGGACTTCCTGAAATTACTATTCAAACAAGAAATGACACCATCTCTCGTAATACCATTGAACACTTCTCAAAATGTATGAATAAGATTGGTGTGAAAGTTAAGATAGGTGTGAATACATGGCCTGAGCTTGTAAATAAGGTAACTAAAAAACAACATCAGATGTATACCATGGCATGGGGAGCGGACTATCCTGATGCCGAAAACTTCTTAGGTTTGCTTTTTTGTCCTAATCAGTCCCCAGGATCAAACGGGTCTAACTATTGTAATCCGGCCTTTGATGAACTTTTTAGACAGTCTACAATTCTTCAGGATACTCCTGAGAGATCAGCTTTTTATGAAAAGATGAATGAGATGGTGGCCTTAGATGTGCCTTGGATTTTTGGTTTTAACCGTACTAAATTCTATCTTTCACATGCTTGGCTTAAAAACTTTAAATACAGTGAATATACTCATACTCAGTTTCAATATTTGAATGTTGATCTGGAAGTAAAAAAAGAACTTAGTAAAAAGTTTTAGTTGGGAAGTATGACGAGATATATTATTCGCCGATTGCTCTATCTCATCCCTGTTCTTTTGGGGGTGAGTTTAATTATCTTTGTTCTGTTTAACGTTGTGGCCGGAGATCCAACGGCAGTTCTCTTGGGTAAAAATGCTACGCCTAGACAAATGCAGGAGCTTAGAGAGCAGTTAGGCCTTAACAAGCCACTTTTTGCCCAATACCTCGATGTTGTAAGGTCAGCATTCACTTTTGACTTTGGGAGATCTTGGTCGTCTAAACAAGAAATCAGTCAAATGTTAAGACAGGGTGCATACCCTTCTTTATGCCTAACGATACCAGCTTTTGTTATTTCCACAGTTTTATCTCTCGTTATTTCCCTTGGAGTGGCATTCTATCGTGGTAAGGGTATTGATCTTTTTGTGAGATTTTGTTGTATCGCAGGTATGAGTGTTTCAGCTTTGGCATATATTCTATTCTTTCAATACTTTTTTGCTTTTAAGTTGGGATGGTTTGAAATTTCTGGATTTGAATTTGGATTTCCTGACTTTGTTCCTTTCATCGCTCTTCCGGCAATTATCTGGATTGTTTTAAGTATTGGTCCGGACGTCAGATTCTTTAGAACAGTGATCTTGGATGAAATTTATCAAGACTATGTGAGAACTGCTCGTGCTAAAGGGTTGTCTGAAATGCACATTTTGCTTAAACATGTTTTAAGAAATGCCATGATTCCGATTATTACTTATGTAGTAATTCAGATTCCTTTTTTAATTCTTGGCGCTTTATTGTTGGAAAATTTTTTTAGTATCCCTGGCCTTGGTGGGATAACGCTTAATGCTCTTAACTCATCAGACTTTCCAGTGATCAAGGCAATGGCGATACTCTCAAGTGTAGTTTATATCGTATTTAGTTTGATCTCAGATATTCTGTACACTTTTGCTGATCCTAGGGTGAAACTTAAATAAAGGTGAGTATGAAGACGAATTCTTTATGGAAAGATTCATTTAAACAGTTGGCCCGTGATAAAATCTCGTTGATCTCTTTGCTTATCGTATTGTTTTATGCTCTTGTGGCCATCTTATCCGCAACGGGCATCATCGCTGCTGATTGGTCAAAAGAAGTGGGAGGATCAAATTTACCTCCAAGTTTTGAACATTTTTTTGGCACAGATTTTTTAGGTCGCAGCGTCTTTATCAAACTTATTAGAGGTACTCAAATTGCCATGTCCGTGGGGCTAGCAACATCTTTGATTGCTATTCCTATCGGTGTTGTTCTCGGTGCTGTTGCCGGTTATTTTGGCGGATGGGTTGATGATCTTATTACTTGGCTCTATACCACATTCTCTTCTATTCCAAATATTATGCTTCTTATCGCGATCACTATGATCTTAGGTAAAGGTCTTTTTGCCGTTTATGTGGCCTTAGGGGCTACGAGCTGGGTGAATCTTTGCCGTTTAATTCGTGGAGAGGTGATGAAACACAAAGAGCGTGAATACGTTCAGGCCGCTGGCGCTATAGGCGGTGGACACTTTAGAAAACTTTTCATTCATATCCTTCCTAATGTCACTCACATCGTTATCATAAATACATCTTTGCAGTTTCAGGTGGCAATTAAGTCAGAAGTGATTTTGTCCTATTTGGGACTTGGTGTTCAAGGTGAGCCAAGTTGGGGAACAATGATTGATGATGCTAAACTAGAGTTGGCCAAAGGTGTTTGGTGGCAATTGGCCGGGGCGACGCTGGCAATGTTTTTTATAGTGCTGGCCTTTAATATGTTGGGAGACGCACTACGTGACTCTCTAGATCCAAAGCTAAAAGGAAAATAGCTATGACAACTTCACCACTACTTTCAGTAAGAAATCTCGTGGTCGACTTTCACACTTCGGAAGGTGTTACCCGTGCAGTCAATAATGTTTCTTTTGACATTCCTGCTGGTAAAACCATTGGTATTGTCGGGGAGTCGGGATCAGGTAAAAGTGTGACCTCTTTGGCAGTCATGGGACTTCTTCAGAAGCCTGCAGCTAGAGTCCCTCAAGGGGAAATTCTTTTAAATGGCCAAGATGTTTTAAAATTTAATGATGATCAGCTTCGACGGATACGTGGGAATCAGATTTCAATGATTTTCCAGGAACCCATGACAAGTCTAAATCCTGTCTTTAAGGTCGGTGAGCAAATTGCTGAGGCGCTTAGGGTTCATAAAAAAATTTCAAAGAAAGAAGCTTGGGAAAAAACTCTTCACCTTATGAACCAAGTTGGAATTCCTAATCCTTCGGCAAGCGCCAACAAATATCCCCATGAAATGTCGGGTGGTCAAAAACAGCGTGTGATGATTGCCATGGCAATCTCTTGCGATCCAAAACTTCTTATAGCAGATGAACCTACAACTGCCCTTGATGTAACCATTCAGAAACAAGTGTTAGATCTTTTATTTAGACTTCAGCAAGAATACCACATGAGTATGATGTTCATTACACATGATCTAGGTGTGATCGGTGATATCGCTGATGATGTTGTGGTGATGTACCGCTCAAATGTTGTAGAAAAAAATAATGCTAAACATATTTTTACAACTGCACAACACCCATATACAAAAGGTTTATTGGCCTGCAGGCCCAAATTAGGAGCAAATCCAAAACGCCTTTTAACTGTTAGTGATTTTATGACTGAAACCGGTGAAGAAAAACCAGTCTCTTTAGCAAAAATCGAAGTCTTTGATAAGGAAACTGTTCCCGATAAGTCTGATGAAGTGCTTTTAGAAGTCAACAATCTCATCACACAGTTTCCTATTAAAGGTGGATTCTTTGGCCGCACTGTTGATCATTTTAAAGCTGTGAGTGATGTGAGTTTTAAAATAAAAAAAGGTAAAACGTTGGGTTTGGTTGGGGAGTCAGGTTGTGGCAAGACGACTTTAGGCAGAAGTATCTTACGTTTGGTTGAGCCAGCTTCTGGAAGTATTATTTATGGTGGGAAAGACATCACTCATGTTTACGCCGAAGAACTTCGATTACTAAGACGTAAGATGCAGATCATTTTTCAAGATCCTTATTCTTCTCTTAATCCTCGGATGACGATAACAGAAATTCTAACAGAACCTTTGAATATTCATAATATCGGTGCTTCGAAAACAGAACGAATTGATATGGCCCGAGCTTTGGTTGACAGGGTAGGACTTAAGGTCGCTCAGATGAATCGTTATCCTCACGAGTTTTCTGGAGGCCAGCGGCAACGGATTTGTATTGCCCGAGCTTTAATGCTTAAACCCGAATTTGTCGTTTGTGATGAATCTGTATCTGCCTTAGATGTTTCTATTCAGGCGCAGGTACTCAATCTTCTTCTTGATCTTCAAGAAGAATTTTCTTTGACTTACTTATTCATTTCTCATGATTTGAGTGTTGTGAATTTTATCGCTGATGAAGTGGGTGTGATGTATGCAGGTAAGATTATCGAGATGGATAAGGCGAGCCGCATTTATCAAAATCCAAAAGAAGAATATACCCGTACATTGTTGTCGGCCATTCCTAAAGGTGAAGTTAAATCTTCTTTGTCTTCTTTAGTTCACAAATAATCATCCATAATTTAGCCATTTAGAGACCGTTTTCATTTGAAGACGGTCCTCAGTCTTTTTCCCCAATCACCCGATAGGTATTCAGAAGTATTGGATTTTATATATGAAACCAGCATCTGATTTAATTTTGAAAATGCCTATTAAGGATTTCGCAAAGAAAAAAGTTTGTGATGGTCACCTATTTGTACCAGGTCGAGAGGGCAGAAAATTTTATGTTATGAAGCCAGGTATGTATTTAGATGCAAGTTTTTTAAAAAAGCATGCCAAACTTAATACTGTTTTTGATTTTATTCCCGTCACTGATGAAGAAGTTGTCACAGATTTTTTAAAACTTTTTAAAGAACTCAAATATTTGCATTTTGAAAAAGATCTGCGAATGAAAAGCGGAGAGATTGTCCAGCGATTCCAAGAGGTTTATGCTGGTGGCGAACATCTTTTAAGTTTTGTCCTTGCTTGTCACCAAGAGTTCTGTGGAGTTTCGGAAGAGTATCTTTCTAAGATGCATGAAACGGACTTACATCTTTTTAGAAAATCAATTTATGCTGCGGCCATCGCTATAGTTATTGGAATCAGCAACGATTTTTATCACTACAGCATGTTGAAAGATTTTTATAACCTCACCTTCGCTCTCGATATAGGACTCTGTGATAAGGATTATAGTTATTTTGTGGCCCAAGCATGTAACGAGGAAAATAAAAGGCCTGGATCGGGTAAGGCCTGGCTGGTGGCCCAGCGTGCTTCTCAATCAGAGATCAACGTTTTTCTCTCACATCCCGAAAAAAGTCATGGCTTTTTAAAATCTCATGCTCATCTACTATCTTATCCAGAACTAGCGGAGATAGCTCTTTACCAGCATGAGCTCTCTTCTGGATCTGGTTTTCCCAGAGGAATTGCCAAGGGTCAAATATCAAGTTGGGAAGCAGTTGTGATGCTTGCTGATTCTTTTTTTGAGATTTTGGATCAGTATAATTTTGAAGAAAATTTTTTGGATTATGTTGCACAATTTGAAAATGAAAAACTCACCAGTCTCCCCATTGGAAAAGTCTATAGAAGATTCTGTAAGACCCTAAAGTATTTCCATGAACTAAGCGGGGTAGGCTAGGCATGGAGAATATTAAACGCGCATTGGCCATTCTAAATCTTGCCGGGGATCTTTCTTCAGAAATGGATCTGTATTTTTCAAGCAAAAGTATCTCTGTTTCAAGGCCGGAAGATGAGCTTAAGGAATGGAGTCATATCCTCGTGCGTGATGAACAAGATTTTGAAGCTCTTAATAAGCAATATAATATTTTGTCCAAAAAGATAAAGATTATTTCTTTGAAAAGTGTTGCAGATTTAAAGGGGTTTATCGCTCATAATGGGCAACTTATTTTTGATGAGCTTTGGTTTCAAAGTTCAATGGCCGATTTTATCTTAGATAAGTTCTTTCAGGAGTTTGCGGGAGTCGCCTTAACAGATAATTATCCGACCTTTGAAGAGAAAGGCTCATTTAACATTACTAATCCATTCAGTACTGGAGAGTATCTCGATCGTGTTGTCTATCATGCTTTTGAAGCAGACATGAGTGGTCTTTCAGTTAAAACATTTTTTGATCATCTTATTATGTATCTGGCAGGACTTAAAACAAAAAATAAGATAGGAATGCCCATTGAAGTGACCTACGGCGTATATAATGAAGCCTTTGGCGTTCAGTTACACTTTTTTACCCAGACATTGCAGTTAAAAGATGTGACCTCATCCCTTTCAAATAACATCACGAAGGTTCCTGAAGAATACTTATTAAATATTGCTATCCAGTCCTCGGATTTTTTTGACTTCACTTATCTTGAGCAAGTGAATAAGGCCGTCATAACCGC
Source organism: Bacteriovorax stolpii (assembly GCA_945885655.1). Classification (GTDB taxonomy): domain Bacteria; phylum Bdellovibrionota; class Bacteriovoracia; order Bacteriovoracales; family Bacteriovoracaceae; genus Peredibacter. Next base: position 12,141 of record CAMCZE010000039.1, read on the forward strand.
TCTATGGACTAAAGATAAGAAATTTAAACTGGAAAATCGTGGACTCATGTTTAGTTCACTTTCATCGTCTGCCGCGCTTACTTCATTGCCGACAGAAGGTGAGACTTCTTTTTTAATTCAGAATTCTATAAATCAGGACATGTCAGACAAGATTAACCTTCCTACTGAATCACAAGAGTCTGAGTCGGATGTCATTGATAAGTTTACTGCCAGTATTGAGATGGATGAAATTCAGAAACTTATCTCTGGTGATTTGGAAGATGAAGCCTTCTCACAAATGGTAAGTGGGATGATTGATAGTTCTGTGGCCACACAAACCATTGCGGGAGCTTCGGAGAACTTGGATGATGTGGTCAACATCGTCAAAGGCAAGATGGAAGAGCAGGATGACTTCATTCATCATATCCCGGGTGAAAAGTTTGATGTCGATAAATTTGCTTACCGGATTGCTGCTGATGCCAGCAATAAAGGTCGTAAAGACGATATCATGAAGGTTAAGTCACTAGGCAACGGGCTAAGTGAAAATTTGAAAAAAGGTCTTTTTGATTTTGCCGCAAAACTTAATAAGTCTGTAGATGATCTTACTGAAAAAGACATGATGAGGTTTAAGGATAAAGAAATTCCCGAGATACTTAAACAACAGGCAGTACAGGCACGTAGACAAGAGTTGATGGATAAGGTGAAGGCCGAGCTTCAACAGAAATTAAAAAATGAATTTGAGGGAGGCACACCAGGTGAGATTGAAGCTATCCGTGAGATCTTAAAAAAAACGATAAAAGAAACTTTAGTCGAAAATGGTGCTGATAGTGCAGAGAGTACTTCTGATAAACCGGTTGATAAAGAGTTAGAGAAAAAATACAAAATGGCGATGATGGAGGCAGAACAACTTAAGACGAAAGTTAAGACTTTGATGTCTGAAGTTCGAATCCAGAAAGAGGCCAAAGCGCAGATGGTAGAGGCCCACGAAAGAGCAAGACAGGCCTCCATGTCCTCAGAACTTTCAGCTCCGCTTGAAATAAATGATGCGGGTAAGTCCCAGATCATGGAAAAAATAACGGCCAAATCTTTTACCGAAGATGACGTTGCAAAACTAAAAGTCATGATGGATAAAGATAAACAGACCATGGAGCTCATTAAACAAGAGGGTATCCGGGCCAAAAAGATACAGCTAGAAGCTATTCAGAAAGAAACTTTTTTCGCTCAAGAACTTGAAAAAAATCAAAGAGAAATAAAAGCGAAAGATCTTCTTCTTCTTAAAGCAAAAGAAGTTGCAACTAAAATAATGGAGAAAAAAGAAGCTGAGCTGACAGATCTTAAAGTTAAGCTTGAGCAAGCTTCTAAAGTCCTGGCCTCTGGAAATTCTCAGGCATTAGCGCTTCAATTAAGGGATCTTGAAAAACAAAACATGAACCAAAATAAAATGCTTGAGATGTATAAAAATAAGATTACAAGCTTATCAACGAGTCTTGAATCTAATAAGAGTGATGATGGTAACTTTAAAGAAGAGGCCAGAAAGCTTCAAATGCTTAATACTCAAATGAAAAATCAGATCGATATATCTAAACGTGAAACTCAAAAGATACAAGACAGAAGTACCGCAGATGCGACTCTCATTCTCAGCATGAAAACGGAAAAAGTGAAGCTTGAACAGTTACTAAAAAAAGCTGCCCAAGACGCACCAAAAGAGCAGGCGACTATTCTTCAATTGGAAACCGAACTTAAAAAGTCCATGTCGCAGGCCCAGATATTTGAGGGCCAGGTTAAAGACGCAGTCACTAGAGTTAAGGATTTAGAGCAAAAATTAGTCGAAGCCGCGAAGCATCAAAAAGCCCAGGCCACCGGAGATGAAGGTTCTAAAGTGAAAGTTACTCAGCTTGAAAATTCATTAAAAAAATTGACCCAAGATTTGTTAGAAAGTCGTAATCAAATGGCCGAAATGAAAAAAGAAACCAATAAGTTACGCCAAGAAAAGACGGCCATGCAAAACCAAATAGATAAGTATAAAAAAGACGCAGAAAAAACTGCCAAAGCTGCACCCTCAACAGCAGGTGGATCTTCTGCAGACGCAATGCCCAAAAAACCAGGTGGAAAAGCAGCTTAAAAAATTCTTGTCAATTTCTGTCCAGTTGGCCATAATCGCTGCTCTTGCACATACTAATGCCCGGTTGGTGGAATTGGTAGACACGCTAGGCTTAGAACCTAGTGCGCGAGCGTGGGGGTTCGAGTCCCTCACCGGGCACCAAATATTATGTGTTAGAGTTTAGAAAGCCCAGGCCTCGCGCCCTGGGCTTTTTTTTTGCCTTTTTTTTTAAACAGTTACCCATTCACGATTTCCAAACTCAAAGCATCATTCATTTTGGTTTTCTCGGCCGTGGTTAGAGTATGGGTAGGTTCACTTATTAACCCCAATTCAAATCCTGACATGGCCTTTTGAAGATGCTCTGGTGAATACTGGTCAAGGATGAGTCTTAAAAGTAAGCGTGTGAATCAGCGGCGGTAAGTTCGCGCAATTAAAAATAAAAATGTGATTTAGATTCACCGAATACAAATCGGAGAAGTGTCCTCTCTGGGGATGCGTTAAGGTCCACTTCTCAGAGAAATGAATTTGCAATTTCTTACATTGAATTCTGTATTCTCAATGCGAAGGCCACTACTATCTGTTGTTCTCATTATTCTCAAGGTTTACTCCTGGGTTGAAACGATGTTTCTCCTATTGCAAGAGCGTGCCAACTCCATTGACTAAAGTAATCACTCATAACAGTTCGAATCGATGGTGTGTTTATGTAAGACAAGAGTTTCATTTTTTAATGTCGGGAAATTTTTGGAAAGATGTAGCTTTAAAATAAGCAGCCCCGAGATTTTAAAGGTCTCGGGGCTGCATCTATTTCATTTGTCATTAATTTCAGAGACTGGGTCGTTGATTAGTGCTTGATAAGTACGTACAAGTCTGAAACATTATCACGAACAACATGTTCAATTTTGAAACCATCTTCTAAATGAGCTTTAAGAATAACACTTGATCCCAAGTCTCTAAAGACAAATTCTTTCCCCCCACTTTGATCTGAACAAGTTTCATAAATTATTCTATTTTGATTCATCACTTTTATTTGGCATGTTTCAATAGCGTACAAAGACATTGAATTCAGAAGTGCTAAACTGAAAAGAATCTTTTTCATAAATACTCCGGGGGTTAGGAATCTTTTAATGATCATAGAGGTATATTTGAAGAAAGACATAACAAGGTTCAATATTATATGCCTTGTATAGTTTCTAGACGATTGTGTCCTATCCTAACTTCTGAGCGATTATGTCCTATTGATCCTAGCTGTGTACCCTAGTCTAAATACTTAGATTAGGACTGCCAGCATGGGAATTATTCAAATGAGTCAGCAAGAACTTAAGTCCTACA
>CAMCZE010000040.1 GCA_945885655.1 Bacteriovorax stolpii
TTTTGTTTCATGGACGAGCCATAATCTAACATTCGAAAGTCGGCCGATGCTCCACCAGGGAAAACGACAGCAGCTTTAACGATAGGTTTAAATATACATTGAGTTGAAACACCCGGCGTAACGTTTAATAATTGGCCCTGGCCACTTGTTGTGAATGACCGTGGGCACATGTAACCAACAAAAAGTGGTGGTTGACCAGGGGATGTTCCGACTAAAGCAGCAACATCACCATAAGAAGTGACTCCCACGTAGACATCGTTTGGAGCGATGACAGTTGGAAAATTTGTAAGAGGAATTTGAGTTTCAATTCTTTGAGCAGCATAGGCCCCAGAACCCGTTGGCATTTGATATCCACCATAACCACTGATACATGGATTTTCCATCATGACCTGGTTAAGGGTTCCTCCACCAAAACTATAAGGAGAATTGATCCCACCAGTACCACTTATTGGGTTAAATCCAATTGGGATCCCAGTGACGGGATCATAAGGGGGAATCCCGAGCGGGTTAATAGCTGTTCCTGATTTTCCTGTTTTATTATCCTTCCCGCAGCTGGCGAGTAGAGAAAGTAGGGAAAATATCACGAGCCATTGAGTGACCTTCATAAAAACTCCTTCGTCTTAGACGATTCTAGTAACCTATCGGAGAGTATGGGGCCGAAACTTTAGGGATATTTTTTAAAACCTTAGTAAAATTCTAGGCCAAGGTCACTATATGCCTAGTTTTAAGACTTTATAGATTTGTTATGATGGTTAAATATGAAAATCCTTAATTATTTAAAATTGAATGAGCTTAAACGTGTATTTAAAGAGGAAGACTCACGCTTCATGTTGATGACGGGTCTTAAGGTATCAGGCATTTCAGCTATGATTACGGCCTCTGTCTATTATTTTCTTTTCCAGATCATGCGTTTGAATTATGCTTTTTTTAAGGCCCATGGATTTCCAGAATTCATTGGGGAAACGCCGTTTTATGATTATATCATTAGCGAAGCGATGGATAACCTTCCTGTTCTTTTCGCATTTCATGTGTATCTTTTTTTTATAGGATTTTATTTGGGTTGGATTATCCTACGGCCTTTCAGAAATATTGGAGATTATAGTGAACAGGCCATTAATAATCCTGACACTGTTTATAGCGTAGATGAGTTTAGCACTTATAAACTGCTTACAAGATTTTCGGAGTTCTTTTTTGAGTATTTACGTGACGCGCGGAAAAAAGGGGTCATAACTTCCAATAGTGTTCCTCCTCAATATTTAAAAATTCATCAGCCAGTTGCAGATAAGATCTTTATGCTGCATTTTGGGATACTGCTTATTATTATAGCGATAACGAGTTCGGTTTTTATTATTGAGAATGTCGCTTCCATATTTCAACATATGGTGGAGCTAGGGCAAAAAACATTAGTTAACCAAAAAGCAATGAGTCGATACTTTTCTTCACAGCTTTTTATTTTAGATGAGATTGTGAATCTTACAATTTTTCTCATTAGTGTTACTTATCTTCTTTTAGGCCTTCATCTTTATAACAAAGTTTCAGGTGCAGCATTTGGAATTTTCTCAACGATGAGATCTTTTATGAAAGGTAACTATTTTAGTCGGGTTCATCTTGTTGGTTTTGCTCATGTGAGAGAAGAAACACGAAAACTGAATAAATACCTCGACTACATCCAGAATAATTTAACTAAAGATAAACCGAAAGGTTGAAATCCACCTTGGCTTTCATTACCATATTCAAATACATATTCATCAGTCGAAAAATTATAAAAGGAAAAGCATGAAAAGAACTATTTTGTTGGCCGTTGCTTTAGTTATCGCAACTGCTTGTACATCAAAAGACGAATTAAAAAAGATCCTTAAAGACAATCCTGAAATTTTAACTGAGGCCATTGAAGCTAATCCTGAAAAATTTATTGATGCTTTAAATAATGCAGTCAAGGCCGCTCAGGCCGGTCAAGGTAAAAAACGAGAAGATGATGAGAAAAAGGCTCTTGAGGAAAGTTTTAATAATCCTCTAGTTGCCGAAATCCGTTCTGATGAATCTTTTAGAGGAAATAAAGACGCTCCTATTACCCTTATTGAATACTCTGACTTTGAATGTCCATTCTGTTCACGTGGTTATAATACTGTCATGGAACTCATGAAGAAGTATGAAGGTAAAATTCGTTTTGCTTACAAACACCTTCCTTTAAGTTTTCATCCACAGGCCATGCCAGCAGCTCAGTACTACGAAGCAATTCGTTTGCAGGACACTGAAAAAGCTTGGAAATTCCATGATGCTATTTACAAAGATCAACGTAAACTTCAAAACGGTGAAGCTTTTCTTAAGGCCACCGCTAAAGATCTTAAAGTTGATATGGCAAAACTAGCTAAAGACGTTAAATCTGATGTTGTTCAAAAAAGAATTGATGCCGACATGGCCGAAGCTGCTAAGTTTGGTTTTCAAGGTACTCCAGGAATCTTACTTAATGGTGTTCCAGTAAAAGGAGCATATCCTGCAAGTCACTTTGATAGCTTGATCGAAGAACTCAAGAAACGTGGAAAAATAACGCTTTAATTTTTTTAAATATCGTTTTTAATGGGGCCCTGGATTTATTCCAGGGCCTTTTTTTTTCGTGAAATGTTGGCAGAATGACACCAAGAATGAATTACGGCAAAAAGTACCTCGCAAAATGACCTATCCTTGATTCTCATCTGAATGAACGTTATAATTTTGACTTAAGACCCATATTGATGGGAATCATTTGCAGATAAGGTAAAAATGGCCGAAGAAAACAAAACCGCAGCAGCAGCCACCCCAGCAGCCACCCCAGCAGCCCCTTCTGGCGGTAAAAATCCATTGTTGTTATTACTTATGATTGTGAATATTTTGGCGATGGGAACAATTGCATATTTCCAATGGCGTTTCATGGATATGGAATCTAAGAAGCCGGATCTTACACAACTTCTTAAAGAAGAAAAATCTGCCACTACATCTGAAGATGCCACGGGCGAACAGAAAGCAGCAGAGATTGTAAAAAAAGAAAATCTCCTTCCTCTTGATAGTTTCACGGTGAACCTTGCCCAAGGTGAAGGCCCTAGACGTTATGTGCGTCTTGATGTGGTTCTTAAAATGAGCGAAGACGCAAAAGCTCCTGAGTTTGAGGCAAGAAAACCTCAGATCCGTGACACGATTATCAGTATCTTAAACACCAAAAGAGCAGATGACCTTCTTAAAAAAGAAGGAAAAAGTTATTTAAAAGAAGAAATCAAAGCTTCTATCAATTCATTTTTAGTTGATGGCAGAGTTGAAGATATCTATTACATAAGCTTCCAAATCAACTAGTAAGCAGGACGCTTACTTATTGAATCCCAGGAGGGGAATACATGGCCCAAGTACTGAGCCAAGACGAAGTTGATGCCTTACTCAACGCCGTAAATGACGAAGGGGGTGCTTCAGCAGATGGTGAATCATCTGATGGTAGCGATATTGGTGAAGTCGAAGAGAGCGATGCCAATATACAGACCTATGATCTCACTAACCAAGACAGGGTTATCCGTGGGCGAATGCCCATTCTGGAGATCATCTATGAACGTTTCATCCGTCAATTTCGCGTTTCACTTTCAAATTCGTTAAGAAAAATTTCTACAATATCCATGATCTCAACCGATCTATTAAAGTTCGGTGAATTCGTGAATACGCTGCCGATACCGTCATGTATGTGTATCATGCGTTTTAACGAACTCAGAGGTCCAGCATTAATCGTGTTTGAATCCAAACTGGCCTATGCCATTATCGATTCATATTTTGGCGGAACAGATCGTCCGTTCACAAAAATTGAAGGAAAAGAATTTACCTCAATTGAACTCTCGTTTATGAGACGGGTAATGGATATGGCCATTAACGATCTAGAAGAAGCTTGGGCACCAGTTCATCGCATTGATGCTCAATACGTGCGAACTGAGATCAATCCTCAATTCGTAGGTGTCGTTCCTCCCTCAGATGTTATTATCACTACGACCTTTGAAGTTGAATTTGAATCAGCTTCAGGGACCATCATGGTGGTTATTCCATATTCAACGATTGAACCGATCAAACAGAAACTTTCTTCGAGCTTTCAGTCTGAAAATGATGTTGTAGATACTCTTTGGACACGCTCTATGCAGGAACACGTGCAGCATGCCGAGGCAGTTGCTGTTGTTAAGTTGGGAGAGTCTGAAATGACAATCGGAGATCTTGTAAGTTTACAAATCGGAGACATCATTCCTTTGTCACAAGAAGTTTCAGGAGAAGTAGATCTTGAAATCGAAGATGCAAAAAAAATGAAGTGCTTGATGGGTGTTTATAAGGGTAACAGGGCCGTTCAAATCACTAGAAGAATTACATAAAGGAAATTATATGGCTTCACCAGACATGTCAGAAAATAACAAAGATGCAATAAGAGAACTAGCAGACCAGTTTAAAGCTGGTGATGATGCTATAAATAAGCTCAAGGTACAAAATCTTGATTTTATTTTGGATATTCCTTTAAAGGTGAGCGTTGAGTTGGGAAGAGCGAAAGTGATCATTAAAGATCTTCTACAGTTAGGTCAGGGGTCAGTACTAGAACTTGATAAACTTGCCGGTGAACCCCTTGAAGTTTTGGTTAATGGCAAGCTGATTGCAAGAGGTGAGGTTGTTGTAGTGAACGAAAAATTCGGGATCCGCTTAACAGATATCATTAGCCCAATCGAAAGAATTGAGTCTTTGAAATAAGTGAACGTAACCAGGAAGGATTACAGTTATGAACAAGAAGTTCGCCATTCTCGTATCCGCTTTGGGCCTCACTTTTGCTGCTCATGCAGGTGTCAAAGTGACATCGATTGACTTAAATACCACTAGGACAGATGGCTTTTTGAGTATTGCACTTGAAGGCAGGTCAAGGGACTTGCCAGATATTAGTGTAGAAGGAAGAGTTATTGAGATCACTCTTTCACAGGCCGAACCATTCGATGGAATCTCAAAAAATGTGAAAGGGGCACAATTAACAGCAAATTCTCAGGATGGGAAAGCAGTTATTAGGGCCCTCTTACCTTATGAGGTTAATCCAGATCTCGTAAATTTGGGCTGGAAAAATAAAAATATTGAAGTGGTGTTTCCGCGTGGAAAATCTGCCGTGAAGGTACCTGCTCCATTTGTTTCAAATCAAATGGTATCAAAGGTTTCAAAAGATGTTTTAAACGAAGATTATCTTAATAAACTTATGAAAGATAATTCTGCTACAAAAGAAGTTGCTGCACCAACAAAAGTTGAAAAGAAGGATGAAGTTAAACTTAAGCAGGCCTCTGTTGCAAAAGTAGAAGTTAGAAAACAAGATAACTTTTCATTTGCAGGTTATGCTGCTAAGTTCGCCGTTTTTCTCGCTATGGTTTTAGGCCTTTTTTATGGAATTGTGCAGGTTCTTAAAAAAGGTGTGTTTAGAAGAGGAAAGCTTGGTTTCTTAAATAATACCAAGATGATCGAAGTTCTTAGTACAACTTATGTATCTCCAAAAAGATCTTTAATGATCGTTAAAGCGCATAAACAAATATTTTTAGTCGCCAATTCTGAAAGCGGTCTAGAATTTTTATCTGAAATGAAAGACACTGCAGGATTAATTAAAGAGGGTGAAAAAGTTGTGACAGGGAATAACTTTGATACAAACTTAGGTCTTGCGGAAACAACAGAAGTCTCCGAAGTAAAACTAAAAGAAGATATTACAACATCTGCCGCATTTGAAGAAAAAGGTTTTTCTAAACTTGCTGTAGCAAAAGATATTGTCAAATTTTCGGATGAATTAAAAAAGAAGGCGAGAAAGCTTAAGCCTATAGAATTTAATTAAGGATTTGATGAACTTATTAGGTAAAAATCTTTTGATCCTTTTAGCCTTTATGTTAGCTCCAGCAGCTTTTGCGCAAACAAGCAATCTTCCTGGAGTAAGTGTTAGTTTTGGCCAAGGTACAAATCTCGTCGATACCATTGAGGTATTGTTACTTTTTACCATTCTAACTCTCGCTCCGGCGATTATCATTCTTTGTACATCGTTCACAAGGATTGTTGTTGTTTTGTCTTTTATGAGGCAGGCCCTTGGAACTCAAAATATGCCTCCGAACCAACTCTTAATTGGTTTTGCACTTTTTCTTTCAATCTTTGTGATGATGCCGACTGGAGAATCGATTTATAAAAATTCTCTTCAACCTTATACTGAAAAAAAAATTGATGCGACTCAGGCCCTAAAAGGGCTTGAAACAGATCTACGCGCTTTCATGCAAAAACATGTTAGAAAAGCTGATATTGGTCTTTTTTATGACGTGACAGGCGCTGCTGCTCCCGATGATATCAATGGCGTACCTACGCATTATCTCATCCCTGCTTTTATTATTTCTGAGTTGAAAACAGCATTTCAGATTGGGTTTCTTCTGTATATCCCATTTATTGTTCTTGATATGGTCGTGGCCTCCGTGCTTATGGCCATGGGGATGATGATGTTGCCTCCAATGCTTGTGTCTATGCCTTTTAAGCTTTTATTGTTTGTTTTAGTTGATGGTTGGCAATTAGTGACCGGGGCCATTCTTCGCTCTTTTAACACATAAGGAAATGACCCTATGGAAAATGATTATGTCGTTGAAGTTGTCAGTCAGGCGATCAAGATCACGTTAATGCTTTCAGCTCCTATGCTTATCGGTGCCTTAGTCGTAGGTATTTTGGTTTCAATTTTCCAAGCGGTCACTCAGATTAACGAACAGACACTTTCATTTATTCCTAAAATACTTGTCATCATAGCTGCGCTCGTTATTTTTAGTCCCTGGATGATAGAAACCATGGTGACTTACACTCAGGATCACTTCACAAGTATTCCTGAACTCATAAGACGTTAAATGAACGTAACTCTTGTTGATGAAACAGTCTTTATGGCCTTTTGGCTCTGTTTTTCACGGTGGATAGCCGTTTTGTACCAACTTCCCATATTCGATAACGTGGCCGTTCCTAACCTTGTGAAAGTGCTAACGAGTTTTCTCATCTCATTTGCTTTTTTTCCATCTCTTCAGGGCACACTTCTTGCAGAAATTAACTTGGTAGGTGTGGACAATATCTGGATTTTGGTAATGTTCCATACATGTACGGGTTTAATTATTGGATTTTTGGTGAAATGTATTATGAGTTTATTTGTCGCAACCGGTAGCATTCTGACTCAGCAAATTGGTTATGCATCGGTAAGTTATTTTGATCCTACTCAAGGTCAACAAGTTGGTCCTTTTGAGCGCTTGCTTGAATGGACGATCCTTATTCTTGTTTTATCTTCAGGGGCCCTTCTACCTATGTTTAAGGGAGTGTTTGAATCATTCTTTTCTGTGAACTTTATGAACGCGGATAAAATGCTGAAAACGCCGGAGTATTTTGTGTTATTCTTTAAGTCAGCATTCAGCGCATCGGTACTTCTTGCTGGTCCTCTTATTTTTGCCAACTTACTAATGAACTTAGTTTTTGGAATCGTTGCGAGAAGCATTCCTCAGATGAACGTTTTAATGGTGAGTTTCGTAGTAAATATTGGTTTTGGATTACTTCTCTTTTTAGGAATAGCAGAGGAGTTTTTTCAAGTGAGTTTTGATTTGTATTTAGAAAAACTTGGACAATGGTTTCAATTCTTCACGAATTAAAGGCATAGGATGGCCGAAGAAAACGACGATGAAAAAACCGAAGAGCCCTCCCAGTATCGTTTGGAGGAGTCTCGAAAGAAAGGTGAAGTTGCCACGTCTCGTGAGCTCAGTAGTGTACTCATGCTTTCTGGATCACTTCTAACGCTCATTATCTGTGGAATGTTTGTTTATGAACAGCTCACAGAATATATTGATTGGATTTATAAACAAGATTTTACAAGAGTTTATACAAAAAAGAATTTTGTTGATGTCATTCAACACACGGCCTGGACCATGGTTAAATGTGTGGGGCCTTCATTTGGAGCTTCACTCTGTTTAGGAGTCTTTTCTAATTTTATTCAAATCGGTTTTTTATATTCTCCAGAAATCATTAACCTGAAATTTGAGCGCCTTAATCCTATTCAAGGTTTTCAGCGTTTGTTTTCAAAAAAGGCCCTCGTCGAGGCCCTCAAGGGTGTATTTAAATTTATTGTTGTAATCTGGATCACCTATGCTGTCATGAAAGATAATGTAGGATCTTTTTTAGGATTTCTTCACGCTGATGCTGCTCAGTCACTTATGTTTGGTAAGTACTTGATGGTTAAACTTGGATTTTCTATTCTTTTGGGTTTGGGAGTTATTGCACTGGCCGACTTCGGTTGGGAGAAATGGTCATATAGAAAAAAAATGATGATGACCAAACAACAGGCCAAAGAAGAGGCAAAAGAAAAAGATGGTAATCCAGAAATAAAAAACAAAATTCGTCAGATTCAACGTCAAATGGCACAAAAACGTATGATGAATGATGTAAAAAAAGCTGACGTTATTGTTACTAATCCAACGCATATCAGTGTAGCATTAAGGTATGATGGTGAGACGATGATCACTCCTGAAGTCGTAGCTAAGGGAGCTGATCATTTAGCGATGCGGATTCGAGAAATCGCTAAAGAAAATAACATTCCAATCGTTGAAAACATCATGCTGGCGAGAACTCTATATAAAACAGTGAAGGTAGGAACTGGAGTTCCAAGGACGCTGTATAAGACCGTCGCAGAGATTTTAGCTTTTGTTTATAAGTTAAGAAGAAAACAAAAAGCTCTTAAGTAATTAAAGCCTAGGATGGGCGAGGACAAACCATGGATGGTTTTTTTAAAAAAATAAAGTTCTTTTCGCAAAACTCGGATTTAGCAATTGCGATAGGACTCATCATCGTCATAGGCGTGATGATCGTTCCGATACATCCCTTTATTCTTGATGTGTTATTAGTTCTCTCACTTGCGTTGTCTGTGGGCATTTTACTTGTTTCTGTTTATTCTAGAAAACCTTTAGATTTCTCAACTTTTCCATCTGTTCTTTTGATAACGACCTTATTACGACTCTCACTTAACGTAGCTTCAACAAGAAATATTCTTCTTAACGGTGCAACTGATGAAACGGCTGCCGCCGGTGAAATTATTCGTTCATTCGGTGAATTCGTTGTTGGGGGTAATTTTGCGGTGGGGATTATTATTTTCACCATATTAGTGGTCATTAACTTTATTGTTATTACAAAAGGTGCGGGACGAGTCGCCGAAGTTTCTGCTCGATTCACTTTAGATGCAATGCCCGGTAAACAGATGGCCATCGATGCCGACTTAAATGCCGGTTTGATTGATGAAAAAGAAGCAAAAAGAAGACGTGCTGAAGTTGCACAGGAAGCCGATTTTTACGGGTCTATGGATGGTGCTTCTAAATTTGTTCGAGGGGAGGCCATTGCAGGTATCCTTATTACGGCGATCAACATTGTCGGAGGTATTATCGTAGGTGTTGCACAAAATGATATGAGTTTTGCTGATGCCGCCCGAGTCTTTACGCTCTTAACTGTGGGTGATGGTCTTGTTACTCAAATTCCCGCACTTGTTATATCTACAGCTGCTGGTATTATCGCAACCAGAAATTCAAGTAATGATGGTCTAGGTAAACAAGTTGGAAATGAATTTACTGCTCACCCAAAAGCATTTTACATCACCGCAGGTGCTCTTGCCATGTTTGCATTGATCCCAGGTTTTCCAGGATTGCCCTTTATGATAATGGGAAGTCTTATTGGATTTGCCGGATTTAGAATTGAAAAAAATAAAGAACTTGCAAAAGTCGCAGCTCAGACCAACGCCGTCAGTGAAACGAAGGCCAAAACTGAAACCCTGGAATCTCTTCTTCCCGTGGAACTTGTTCAATTGGAAGTTGGTTATGGAATTGTAAGTATTGTTGATGCTGAACAGAATGGAGATCTTCTTGAGAGAATTTCGCATATTAGAAAACAGTTTGCACTTGATTGGGGACTTATCATTCCATCTGTTAGAATTAAGGATAATCTTGAATTGAAGCCAGGTGGTTATTCGGTAAAACTTAAAGGTATCGAGATCGCAAAAGGTGAGCTTATGCCTGATCACTTGATGGCGATGGATCCAGGAACAGTCATTGAGAACATGGATGGAATCGAAACAAAAGAACCAGTTTTTGGTCTACCCGCCATTTGGATTACTGATGATCGTAAAGATGAGGCTCAATATAATGGATACACGGTGGTAGATCTTTCAACTATTGTGGCGACTCATTTAACTGAAGTATTAAAAGCAAACTTAAGTGAACTTTTTGGCCGACAAGAACTAGTCAAAGTCTTGGATAACTTTAAAGAAGAAAATCCAAAAATTGTATCAGATCTTGTGCCAGAAATAATGCCACTTGGTAGTGTACTTAAAGTTCTACAAAATCTTTTACGTGAAGGTGTTTCGATTAGAGATCTTAGAACTATCCTTGAAACATTAGGAGAATTTGGTTCAGGAACAAAAGATCCTGAGGCCCTTACGGAATATGTTCGTCAAAGCCTTTTCAGAACTATAACCGAAAGAATTAAAAGCTCTCAAGGTGATGTTCCACTCTTCACACTTGATCGTGGGTTGGAAGAGGCAGTGGCCCGCAGTGTGCTGCAAACGGATCATGGATCTCAGTTGAATCTTGATCCCAAAGTGACACAAACAATTCTTGCAAGTTTGAATGAGAAGATTGAAGAAGCTACTTCACAAGGTGAAAAGATGGTTGTTCTTTGTTCACCAGTTATCCGTCGCCACTTTAAAAAGTTGACGGAAAAATTCATTCCCAACATGATAGTGGTAAGCCATAATGAATTAAGTCCAGAAATTAATATTAGATCCTTAGGTACGGTGAGGTTATAAAGAATGTTCGTTAAGAAATTCGAAGCCGATACATTAGAGGAGGCCCTTAAAGCTGTTAAGCTTGAGCTGGGTCCTGATGCGATCATTTTAAAAACGATCACGAACAATGGTCTAAAGGGTGCCTTTAAGAAAAAACGTATTGAGATTACCGCGGCAATCTCAGAACGCAATTACGAGAAAAAAGCCAAGGTGGATAAAGTGTTAAATAACGATCAAAAAGAAGCTTTCTATCAAAAACCAGCTTCAACTGTTAAACAATCAATCAACAAATATAACAACACTGAACAGCAGGTAAGCACCGCTAGTTATGGGTCCATGGGGCTTAACAAAGTTGTTAATACTCTGGCCAAAGGTTCAGCAAGTCTAGTTGATGTTACGAACAAAACTTCTTCGATGTTAAAAAATAGTTTAGATGATTTTTTAACGACGGAAAATGAATTTGATCAACACATGGACAGCACTGAAGAGGCCCGTCCACGTCAGGTGAGACAAACTCCCCAACGTGAGTCACGGCCTATACAAACAGAGCCTCGTCAAGCGGCGCGTGCTCAAACTCCTGCTGCAGGCACTGTTCAACACGGTAAATACGCTGAACCTCCAGTTCAAAAAACGTCTCCTATCCACATTGAAGAACAGACAAGGGCGCAAGGTCCAGCTGTTGGTCGTGATGCTTACAATGAACTCAGACAAGAACTTCGAACTCAGCAACACAAGATGGAACTTCTTGAACAAAAGATTTTAGAACTTACTCAGAATTATCAATTTAGCCCAAAAAATCAAAACGAAGCTAAAGGTATCTATCAACTCAGAACAACTCTTAAAACGTTAGATGTAGATGAGTCCCATATTTTGGATCTCATTAAAAAAGCCACTTATGAGCTTTCAAAAGAAGATTTGGATAATCCTGATGTCTTGTTTGAGTTTGCACTTAAAGAGATGGCGGGATCTATTCATACTGCTATTCCACTGTTTGCAAAAATTGATAATGGCGAGCCTGTGGTGACAGTACTTATTTCAGAAGCTGCTTCTGGTCAGTCAACGATGGGTATGAAGATCGCCGTGCTTAAGAAAGATGTGATTCTTATTCAGTACTCTCAGGACGCTCAGAATAATGCAAGCACTGATTTTGCAGCTCAAGTCTTTGGTATTCAGGTCCATAAGGTTCAAAACTTCTCTGAAGTTGTAGGCCTAAGTCGTAAAGCAACGGAAGCCGGCAAATCTGTGCTGGTGGATGTGCGCCTAAATAATACGTTTACTGATGAAACCAAAAAATTTGTTGAAACTCTTAAACGTGGTTTCCATCATGTAGAAGTTCTTTGCACACTTTCGGCCATTCACTCAGAACTATATAACAGAAAAATTATTGCCCGATATAAGGATATTGTAGAAGGTGTTATCATTGCTCATGTGGATTTGTGTATGAACTTTGGAGCTCTTTTCAATGTTCACAAAGGTCACAACAAGTTGCCGCTTAAATTTTTTGGAACTGGCCCAGTAGTTCCAGACGACATTGAAGGTGCAACAGCTGAAAGGTTGATGTCTGGTCTCTTTCAGTTCTAATAATTTGTTTTAGATTGCGATGATGGCCCGACAGGATGTTAGGCCAGTGCAGATGACAGGAGGTTTATGCACAAGACCAGTGAGTGGTTACTTTCGTTTACGAGTGATGGACAACCTAGATCTTCATCGCAAGCCCAAGTTCTTACTAAAAAATTTCAACCATGTTTTAAAATTGCAATCACTGGTGGCAAGGGTGGGGTAGGGAAAACCTCTATCGCTCTTAAAACTGCCCTTGAAATGGCCCGTTCAGGGTTTCGCACTCTTCTTATCGATTGCGATTCAAACCTCTCCAACACGGCCATTAAGTTAGGTTTGCCCCTTGATAATAAATTTGAAAAACTTCTTTCTTCTGAAATTAGTTTCGAAGAATGTGTGATTCAACGTGGAAACTTACATTTGCTTCCCGCATGTAATGGTTCTAATGAGATCTTTGATTCGAAACTTAACTTTGACCAGATCATCACCGATATTATCTCTTCTCACGAGCATGAATACGATTATATTCTTTTAGATTGTCCGGCCGGTATTTCTAGAGAGACATTAACTTTGAACGCATATTGTGATTATCGTTTTGTGGTTGTGACTCCTGATAAATCATCAATAACTGATTCCTATTCGTTAATAAAAGTCTTGTCTCAGAAGTTTGCGATAAAAAATAATCATCTCCTGGTGAATATGTCTCAAAACGATAAACAATTGCAAAAAGTTGTAACAACTCTGACTGAAACGGTTAAGAACTTTCTGGGTGTACGCACTCATTTCTTAGGAAGTATTCCAAAATTAGATGTTTCAGGTGAAGAATTTGATACTTTTTTCCTCTCTGAGACAAAAAGTGCCTGGCATAAAAACTTCGTTAAACTTTTATATGAGTTCACCGAAAAATCAGGTGGACTATTGGCCGCCCATGAATCGGGTAGGAACCAGATGGCCCTAGAACACGATGTTCACTAAACGGTAAGCTAAGGAGAGCTCTTCATGTCATCACTTACGGCCAAATTAAAGAATCTCAAAGATTATAGAATCACCGTTGATCCAAAGGTGAAAGAAGAAATCATCATAGAGTATGCTCCTCTTGTGCGTTATATCGCGCAAAAAATTGCATCAAGACTTCCTCCTAATATCGAATTAGATGACATGATTTCATGTGGAGTCATTGGTCTTATGGATGCGATCGAGAAATTTGATCCAACTCGGGATAATAAATTCAAAACCTATGCTGAATTTCGTATTCGAGGCTCCATTCTTGATGAACTACGGTCTCAAGATTGGGTTCCTCGTTCAGTACGAGAAAAGGCCAAGATTGTTGAGAAAGCATACGCCAAACTTGAAAAAGATCTTGGTCGTCCTGCTACTGATGAAGAAATGTGTGAAGAGCTTCAATGTTCAATGGATGATTTTCATGAACTCATCAATAAATCAAAATCGGTGTCTCTTCTGAATATCGAAGATGCAGCGGCAATGAGTAAAGGTGATAAGAAGCTTATGGTCTCATTAATGGAGACTTCACGTTCAGCTAATCCACAGAATGCGGTAAGCTTTAAACGTGCCCAAGAGATCATTAAAGACGGTATCAAGTCACTTCCTGAAAAACAGCGTCTTGTTCTATCTCTTTATTATTTTGAAGATTTAAACCTCAAAGAAATTGGACAGGTTCTAGATGTGACTGAATCTAGAGTTTCACAATTACATACTCAGGCCATTTTGAAACTTAAGGCCAAACTCAAGAATCATTTTGATTCACACGAAGATTTAGCTGCCAGTTAAAAGATAGTCCGAGTCTTTTTGTCGGGCTATTCGTTGCACTTAACCCTTCCCAATCCCTTCAATAATGTTTGAAAATTAACTATTGGAATTTATTCAAGGGTTGGTTATTCATGGATTGGAAAAAAACCTTTAATCGCGGACAATGGGTTATTCACAGCATCTTCCTAGCAGCGGTTATATTCGGTATAGGATGTACACTTTTTGCACTTAGACTCAATAATCTTCAACTTACTGAAGAGGATAGAGGCCTTAAGGCGAACTCACTTGTTAATTATCTAAAAACAGACAACAGTTTTGAGAAGATCGGAAAGTATCTTGCATGGGCAGAACTAAATAAGGCCAACGACAAGATGAAAGAATTTTCTCGTAAAATGGCAGAGACAGAGGAATTAGTTGAAATCAGTGCCAGTAAAGACCTGAGTCTTGGTTTAAGAACATTTAATAAACTTATTGGCAATGGCTCTAGCATGTCGAATCCAGCGGATGCATTAAAAGTACTGAAGCAAAAAATTGAAAGCCTTGAAGATGTTGCTAGATCTCAAGGCTATAAAAACGTCGGCATCATTGCTGAACGAATGAAGTCACGAATAGTGCAGCTCAACTCCAAAAATGCAGGAACATCTCCTCAGATAGGAAATTTAAAATCAGATCTTTCTCGTATTAACCAGTTGGTTGCATCATCAGCACTAGAAGAAGGACAAAAAGCAGCACTAAAAAACCGCTTTGAGTCTATGAGTAATGAGCTGGATCTCTTAGTAAGCCTTAACAGTCACTCACGTGATCTTCAGGCACATATCACGCAAGCTTCTTTGTCATTGGCACAGTGGTTGATTGATGTAGAGAAAAAAGCTTTGGATATGAAAGG
>CAMCZE010000041.1 GCA_945885655.1 Bacteriovorax stolpii
AACTGGATTAGTAGAGGTAGTTATGTTAAAAACCAGCGAAATTTCAAAACTTAGTGCAAAAGAAATTACTGAGAAAGTAACGAGTCTTAAGTCTGAACTGTTTAACAACAGATTCACAAAGTTCACAACTGGCTCTGATAAGCCACATAAAGTGAAAGATCTTAAGAAAGACATTGCTCGTCTTCTTACATTTCAAAACGCTAAAACTAAATAGGTGAACCCATGAGCACAACATTTAAAAGAACACTTACCGGTGAAGTTGTAAGCGACAAAACAGCTAAAACACTCGTTGTTAGAGTTGAGCGTAAAACAATGCACCCTAAGTATAACAAGTTCGTGACAACATCTAAGAAGTACCATGTTCATGATGAAACAGAACAGGCTTCAGCAGGTAACGTTGTCACAATTATTGAATCAAAGCCCTACTCTAAATTAAAGAGATGGGAACTTGTTTCTATTCAGAAGTAGTGGAGTAATTTTATGATTCAACAACAATCGATTCTGGATGTAGCCGATAACTCGGGTGCCAAGACTGTTCAGTGTATTAAAGTTCTGGGCGGATCTAAGCATATGAGTGCCAATGTAGGCGACGTTATCGTCGTAGCCGTTCAGCAAGCAATTTCTGGCGGTAAGGTTAAGAAAGGTGATGTTAAAAAAGCTGTTATCGTTCGTACTGTTTATCCAGTAAGACGCGAAGATGGTTCATATATTAATTTTGATACAAACAGCGTGGTTCTTATTGCAGCAAATAACGAACCAATTGGTACACGTATTTTTGGGCCCGTCGCGAGAGAGTTAAGAAACAAGAGCTTTTCGAAGATCTGTTCACTCGCTCACGAAGTGCTCTAATCAGCGTGTAAGAGAGGAGAATATGCAAAAGCTGAAAGTAAACGACACGATTCAAGTCCTGGCCGGTAAAGATAAAGGCAAACAGGACAAGATCAAGTCAATCAACTTCAAAACAGATCGTGTTTTGGTTGAAGGTGTAAACGTAGTTAAAAAAGCAATCAAACCGAACCAGCAAAATCAGCAGGGCGGAATTGTGGATATGGAAAAAGCCATCCATATCAGTAACGTTGCTCTATTGGATCCAAAAAATGGAAAGCCAACAAGAGTATCTGTTAAAAAAATCGGTGGCAAAAACACAAGAGTTGCCGCTAAGAGCAAGTCGGAAATTAAGTAATCTGAGGATTATATATGGCACGTTTAAAAGCTCTGTATGATTCAGAGGTAAAAAAGAATATGATGGAAAAGTTCAAGTATGCGAACGTTCATCAAATTCCTAAATTAGAAAAAATCATCGTTAACTGTGTTACTCGTGATGCGGTTTCAAACGGAAAAATTGTTGATAGTATTGTGACTGACTTAGCTGCAGTAACTGGTCAAAAACCTGTTGTTTCTCGTGCTAAAAAATCAATCGCATCATTTAAACTTCGTGAAGGTCAGGCACTTGGTGCTTTCGTAACTCTTCGCGGAGAAACAATGTATGAATTTCTTGATCGTCTCATTAACCTTTCTCTCCCTCGCGTAAAAGACTTTCGTGGTCTTTCTCCGAAAGGATTTGACGGAAAAGGTAACTATACAATGGGACTGAAAGAGCAAATTATTTTTCCGGAAATCGACTACGATAAAATCGATAAGATTCGCGGTCTAGGAATTAGTTTTGTTACAACAGCAACCACTAACGAAGAAGGGCGCGATTTGCTTAAGCATTTCGGTATGCCTTTCAGAGAAAGATAATAGAGGGCAATGCATGGCACGTTTAAGCGCAGTCATTAAGAACAAGAAAAGAGAAAAACTAGCTAAGAAATATGGTCCAAAACTTGCTGAACTAAGAAGAAAAGCAATTGACCCTAAACTTACAGACGAAGAAAGAGATGCAGCTCGTACAAAGCTTCAAAAAGTTCCTCGTAATGCTCACCCTGCAAGAGTGCGCAATCGTTGTGAGTTAACTGGTAGACCGAGAGCGGTTTATCGTGATTTCAAGCTTTGTCGTAACAAGTTTAGAGAATTAGCAAGTAATGGTCTCATCCCAGGTGTGACCAAAGCTAGCTGGTAAGAAGGGGATATATTTTATGATGACAGATCCTATCGCAGATATGCTAACAAGAATCCGCAATGCAAATAAAGCGGGTTTAGATAAGTTGGAAGTTCCAGCAAGCAAAATTAAAGCAAACGTTTGTCGTGTGCTTAAAGAAGAAGGCTTTATTAAGTCTTTCAAGCTAGCTGCTAAGTCTCCTTCTGAGATCGTAATTAAAATCGGTCTTAAAGAGGGTGCAATTGTTGGTATTAAGAGAATTTCGACCCCGGGACTAAGAGTTTATAAAGGCTACCGTGAAATGCCGCGAGTTCTAAGTGGACTTGGTGTTTCCGTTGTTTCCACTTCTGCAGGAATTATATCTTCCCGCAAAGCAGCCGGTCTAAAACTTGGTGGCGAAATCGTTTGTAACATTTGGTAATGGAGTGAGTTATGTCACGTATTGGTAAAAAGCCTATTGGCCTTCCTGATAAAGTAGAAGTTAAATTAGACGGTTCAACCGTCGATGTGAAAGGTCCTAAAGGCCATCTTACTTATACGTTCCGCAAGGAAGTTAAAGTAGAGAAAGCTGAAAAGGAACTTCTTGTTGTTCCGGGTGAGAAAACGCCCAAAACTGATGCTCTTTGGGGGCTATCAAGAACAATTTTAAGTAACATGGTAACAGGGGTAACGACTGGATTTGTTAAAACTCTTGAGTTTAATGGTGTAGGTTATAAAGCTGCCGTTTCTGGTAGTAACTTAACTCTTAACCTTGGTTATTCTCACCCAATTGACTACAAGCTCCCTCAGGGAATTGAAGCTAAAGTTGTTAAGAATACTATTGAAATTCATGGTTGCGACAAGGAGCTAGTTGGCTTTGTTGCAGCTCAAGTTCGTTCATACAGAGAGCCTGAACCCTACAAAGGAAAAGGCTTAAAGTATATTGACGAAAAGATCATTAGAAAAGCTGGTAAAACAGGTGCTAAAAAATAATAGGTGAGTTATGAGAAAAAATATTGCAAAAATTAAAAATGAATCTAAAGCTAAAGAATATCGCCGTAAACTATCTATTCGTAAAAAGGTTATCGGTTCAGCTGAAGCCCCTCGCTTGTGCGTAACAAAAACAAACAAGCATTTACGAGTTCAAGCTATTGACGACGTTATGTCAGCTACATTGTTCTCAGTTCAGACCTACGGGAAAATGAAGGCGGCGGATCAGGCAAATGCTGAAGGTGCCAAGAAAGTTGGTCTAGCAGTTTCAGCTTTGCTTAAGAAGAGCAATCTTAGTAAGGCTGTTTTTGACAGAAGCGGGAAGCAGTACACAGGCGTAATTAAAGCACTTGCTGACTCTATCCGTGAAAACGGTATTCAAATCTAATCAGGGGACTTTATGAGCGCAGAAAATAAGAACGAAAACACAGAAAATGAAACAGACGGAAAATCTGAGAAAAAGGGCGGAAAACGTCCTCATCAACGTGCTCCGAAGCAAGAAAAGAAAGCAGCGTCCCAAGACGGCATAAACGTTGATCTTGAAGAAAGGGTTGTTGCAGTTAACCGAGTAGCTAAAGTAGTGAAAGGGGGGCGGCGTTTCTCTTTCGCTGCTCTAATCGTTGTCGGCGATAAAAATGGTAAAGTTGGTTACGGACTTGGAAAAGCAAAAGAAGTTCCAGATGCTATCCGCAAAGCTGGCATGAAAGCATCAAAACGTATGATCAAAGTTTCAATAGAGAATGGAACTATACCCCACGAGGTGCTTGGATTGTTTGGTGCCGGAGAAGTTCTACTTAAGCCAGCCGGGGACGGTACAGGAATCAAGGCAGCAGGTGCATGTCGCTCGATCCTTGAACTAGCGGGAGTTAAAAACGTTCTTACAAAATCTGTTCGTGGAAGCAATCCACACAATATTGTCAAAGCAACTTTCCACGCTCTTAAGAGCCTTCGCTCACTTGAAGAAGTAGCAAATGTTCGTGGCGTAAATTCGAAAGGTCTTCGCATGAAGGCTAAAGCTTCAAAAGCTTAAGGTGAGATATGAATAAGCAAATTACAGTAAAGCTAAAAAGAAGTGTCGTCGGTTGTACAGAAAAGCAAAAAGCTACAATTAGAGGTCTTGGTCTTAGACGAATTAACCACGCAAAAACACTTGAGAATACTCCTGCTGTTCGCGGTATGGTTAAAGCTATGATCCAATGGCTAGAAATTGTTCAATAATTAGAGGTTATGTATGTTAACGCTTAAAACACTAAAAAGCCCAAGAGGCACAAACAAAAATACTAAGCGTATCGGTCGTGGACAAGGTTCAGGTCAGGGTACACAAGCTGGTAAGGGTCATAAAGGTCAAAAAGCTCGCTCCGGGGGTGGTATACGTATCGGCTTCGAGGGTGGTCAAATGCCCCTTTATCGTCGACTTCCTAAAGTAGGTTTTTCGAATGCTCCATTTAAGACAGAGTACGCAGTTCTTAACTTGGAAAAGCTTGCTACTAAGTTTGAAAACGAAGTCGTAACGAGAGAAACATTAGTTGAGAAGGGATTCTTGAGCGGGATAAACAAATCTCTACCTCTGAAAATTCTAGCGAAGGGTGAGTTTAACAAGGCTCTTACCTTCAAAGGCATTGAAAAGTTCTCTGTCAAAGCTTTGGAATTGATTAAAAAAGCCGGCGGCAAAGTTGAGAATGCTTAATCTTTAAGAAGGGATACAGGGATGTCATCAAATGTTTCAAAACTTGAAGAGCTAAAAAAACGAGTTTTTTTTACGATCCTAATGTTGGGGATATACAGAGTTGCAACTCAGGTCCCAACACCCGGTGTAGACGGAGGGGCTCTATCTTCATTCTTTGACGGAATGAAGGGTTCACTGTTTAGTGTATTCAATACATTTTCCGGCGGTGCCCTTGAGAGATTTTCGGTCCTCGCTCTAGGGATAATGCCATACATTACCTCCTCGATTATTTTCAGCCTTCTTTCCTATTCGATCCCAGCATTGGGCGAGTTACAGAAAGAGCCAGACGGACATAAACGAATTTCTCAGTATACACGCTACGCAACAGTGGTTCTTTGCTTTTTTCAAGGGTACGGCTTAGCCGTTGGCCTTGAAAATATTAAGAGCCCGAACGGGTTGCCGGTTGTTATTGATCCAGGAATGTCTTTTAGGCTTCTAACAGTGATAAGTTTAACAGCGGGAACAATGTTTGTAATGTGGCTTGGTGAGCAGATTACTGAGCGTGGTATAGGAAATGGAATTTCGCTTATTATTTTTGCCGGTATTGCAGCAGGGATTCCTCGCGGAATTCGAGACACATTTACGCTTCTCCAAAATGGGGAAATGAGCGCAATCAATCTTCTTATTGTTTTGGGAATTATGCTGATTTCTTTCTGGTTTATTATATATGTTGAGAGAGCATTCAGAAAGGTTCCTGTACAGTATGCGAAAAGGGTTGTGAATAACCGTGTATTCGGTGGCCAGTCATCCCATTTACCTATCAAGGTTAATATTTCAGGTGTTATGCCTCCGATCTTTGCGAGCGCACTCCTAGGGTTTCCTACAACAATTTCTCAGTTCATACCCCAAGAGAGTCCTGTAAAGAACCATTTTACCAATATAGAGCAACTGTTCTATCCAGGTAAAATGCTTTACAATTTAGTATTTGTAGGGCTTATAATTTTCTTTGCCTACTTTTACTCAACAATACAGTTTAAAACAGACGACGTTTCCGAGTCGCTTAAGAAAAATGGTGGATTCATGCCTGGTATTCGTCCAGGTGAGCAGACAGCAGATGTCCTTAACCAGGTTATTAGTCGCCTAACCCTTGTCGGGGCTTTGTATGTTGCTGGAATTTGTATAATGCCGGCGATATTATTTAATTATGCCAAGGTGCCTTTTTACTTCGGTGGTACCTCTCTGTTAATTTTGGTTGGTGTTGCTATTGACACAATGGCACAAGCGGAGAGCTTTATGATTTCCCAGCGTCTTGATACGGCATACAAGGTCAAGGGTAAGTACTCTGGCGTCAAAAGGTTTTAATAAGAATGAAGCCACACTTGATCTTTATAGGAGCGCCTGGCTCTGGAAAGGGAACACAGGCCGCAAAGCTCAATAGTGAGAGAGGCTTTAAGCACGTCTCAACCGGCGACCTGCTCAGAGCTGAGATTTTAAAGAAATCTTCACTCGGACTAGAGGTCAAGCAGGTTATGGATGAAGGTAAATTAGTTTCGGACGAACTCGTTATTCGCCTCCTTCAGGCAAATATCGACCTTCAAACGTCTCAGTATATCTTTGATGGTTACCCTCGTAATCTTGCCCAGTCTCAAACACTGGACCAGGAAGTACTAAAGGGATCGTCATCGGTTGCAGTATATTTTGAAATTGACATGGGTAAGTTGGTAGCCCGACTTACTAATCGCAGAACCTGTAAGGACTGCGGTACTATTTATAATTTACTCTCGAAAAAGCCTAAGAATGAGGGCGTGTGCGATCAGTGCGGTAGTACAAATCTCGTACAGAGAGCGGATGATAAGGAAGAGGTGATCAGTAATCGCCTCAAGGTTTTTCAGGAAACCATATCCCCCGTTCTTAGTTACTACCAAGATCTTGGTCGTTTAGTGAGAGTGGATGCTGAAAAGTCAGTTGACGAAATTTTTCAAAAAATTTCGTCAAAATTGTGACGATTTGGAATTAAATTTATTGTCTTATAGTTTTTATTTTTATATAAGGTCACTTACTTTTTAGGACGGGCAATGGCAGAGTCAACTGACACTATTGAAGTGGAGGGTGAAGTTCTTGAACTTTTACCGAATACACGTTTTAGAGTGAAACTTCCCAATGGACATGTGGTCTTAGCTCACATTAGCGGGAAGATGAGAATGAATTTTATTAAGATTTTGCCTGGCGATAAAGTCGTTATCGAAATCAGCAAATATGACCTAGATAAGGGTCGAATCATTTTTAGAAGCAAGGGTTAATTATGAAAGTTAGATCGTCAGTTAAACCAATTTGTAAAGATTGCAAAGTTGTAAAGCGTCAGGGTGTTTTACGAGTAATTTGTAAAGTGAATCCGAAGCATAAGCAAAAACAAGGCTAGTAGGAGAAATATGGCACGTTTATTAGGTGTAGACTTACCAAGAAATAAGTCAATGAGAATTGCTTTAAGAGCAATTTATGGTGTGGGTCCAAAGGTGGCAGTTGATGTATTGGCTGCTGTTGGAATAGATCCTAACAAGAGCTCTAACGAAATATCTGAAGAAGAAGTTCAGCAGATCCGTACAGCTTTAGATGAGTACACGGTTGAGGGTGACCTTCGTCGGGAGATTGCTCTTAATATTAAGCGATTGAGGGACCTAGGTTGTTACCGGGGTATCCGTCATCGTCGAGGTCTTCCTGTTCGTGGTCAGCGTACACATACGAATGCCCGTACAAGAAAAGGGCCAGCGGTTGCTATTGCTGGTAAAAAATCAATCAAAGCGATGAAATAATTTAAGGTAGGAACATATGGCTCAAACTAATGCACAAGCAGCTAATCAGACTAATAAGCCGACAACTGCTAAGAAAAAAACTAGAAAAAACCTAAATCATGGGGTTTGTCATATCCACGCTTCTTTTAATAATACAATTGTTACAATTAGCGACGCTGAAGGTAATGCTGTTGTTTGGGCAAGTGCTGGTGGGCTAGGTTTTCGCGGCTCTAAAAAATCAACTCCGTTCGCTGCTCAAGTTGCTTCTCAGGAAGCTGCGAAAAAAGCTGCCGAGCATGGTCTTAACTCTGTAGATGTAAAAGTTAAAGGACCTGGCGCTGGACGTGAAAACGCTATACGCGCTCTTCTTGCAGCTGGCTTAAGAATTACTTCTGTAGCTGATATGAGTCCGATGCCTCATAATGGTTGTCGTGCTCCAAAGAGAAGAAGAGTTTAAGCATTTTTTAAAGCTAATTTAGGAGTTAATAGATGAATTCTTTTATGAGTAAAAATTGGGCTGGAATGATTCGCCCCGCGGCCCTTGAAGTAGATACTGAAGGTCTTAAGTCTAACTATGGAAAGTTCACGGCTAAGCCGCTTGAACGTGGTTATGGTCTTACTCTAGGAAACTCTCTAAGAAGAGTTCTCCTTTCGTCTTTGCAAGGTGCTGGTATCGTTGCGGTTAAGGTTGATGGTGTGGACCACGAGTTTGGGACAATCAATAATATTAAAGAAGAAGTATCAGAAATCATTTTGAATCTTAAAGAAATACGCTTCAAACTTGCTGACAAAGAAGAGATAACTCTGGTTCTTGAAAAGAATTCGGAAGGTCCCGTGAGAGCAAGTGATATCTCGGAAAGTACGCATGTGAAGGTTTTAAATCCTGATCATGTTATCGCAAACGTATCTTCTGGTGGCTCAATCCGTATGGAGCTTAAAATTGCCCGAGGTAAGGGATATGTTACAGCTTTGGACAACAAAGATTCATTTGACCTGCCTATCGGTTGGATTTATGTTGATACGCTTTTCTCTCCAGTTCACCGTGTAAATTATACTGTTACCAATAGTCGTGTTGGTAAGAGAACAGATTACGATAAATTAACACTAGAAGTTTGGACAAATGCTGGGATCGATCCAGTAGATGCCGTAGCGATATCAGCTAAAATTCTACGTGATCAGCTTTCTGTGTTTCTTAATTTTGAAGACAAGGATGCTCCAACTGAAGTTAAGCCTGCTGTATCTGCAGGGTCTGCAGGTGTAGCTAATGAGGCTCTCCTTAAGCCGGTTTCAGAACTAGAGCTATCAGTTCGTTCTGCGAATTGTTTACAAAATGCAAACATTAAATACATTTATGAATTAGTTTCTAAGACGGAAGGCGAAATGCTTCGTACAAAAAACTTTGGTCGCAAGTCTTTGAATGAGATCAAAGAGATTTTGAATACTATGGGGCTTGGTCTTGGAATGAAAGTTGATAACATTATGAAGCAACAGCACGCTGAATAAAGAAGCGTCCTAGCAGGAGATTTTATGAGACATGGTAATCACAAATACAAACTTGGTGTAAAACCTCAGCACCGTAAGGCTCTTGTTCAGAACCTTTCCTGTGAGTTAATTACCCACGGTAAAATTAAAACAACTGAAACAAAGGCTAAGGCCATTAAGCCTTACGTGGAAAAGCTAGTTACTCTGGCTAAAAATGATACGATTGCTAATCGCCGTCTTGCCTTTACGAAGCTTAGCAATAAAGAAGCTGTCAAGGCACTTTTTGATATCGTTGCACCGAAGTTTAAGCAACGTCCAGGTGGTTACACCCGTCTACTTAAAATTGCTGAAGGCAGGCTCGGTGATGGAGCTAGAGAAGCTTATATAGCTTTTGTTGAATAATTTAAAAATTAGAACATCAATGGAAAGCCTTCTCAGTACTTACCTGAGAAGGCTTTTTTAATTTTATGCTTAAACGTTTACTATTAATTACTTCGATCATAACTATTACATTTTTTTATACACTCTATACTAAAAGTTCACTTCAGTCTCAGTTGGCAAGTGAAACAAAATTTGATTCTGTGTTAACGAGCATGCCTTCAGCTACTTTTGAAACCTTGGATGGCAAACCCTATAGTTTGGATGAGCTCTATAAAACTGAGCCTCCTGGACTCATGATTCTTCATTACTGGGGAACATGGTGTGCTCCTTGTGAAGCTGAGTTGCCAGAGCTTTTAGACCTGGTTAAACAGCTCGAAACAAAGCCGGGCGTTAAGTTTTTACTGGTTGCAACTAATGATGAAGTAAATAAAGTGAAAAAACATTTAAAGACTTTAAAAAATGCTGACAGGGCAAATGTTGTTTGGCTGTTAGATAATAAAAACGTTCATAGGGATCTTTTTGGTACAATTCGTGTGCCTGAGACGTATGTGTTTTCGTCGGATAAGGCCACATTAAGAAAGTTTATAGGGCCACAAGAGTGGAATAAAACGGTATTTTTCCAAACTTTCGTCGAACTTTTGCAGATTTCTACACGCAAAATGTAAATAAAATCCTCATCTCGAAATTCTCATGTCAAGAAAACTGACAATCTGCCGATAAGTTAGACGATTAACTTAAAAGTGTTCATGGAATGGACATTTTTTTAGAGGAGAAAATCTATGATTGACTGGAAATCCATTAAAGAACTTCACGTAAATAAGAAGCTTGAGCAGATTATTGGTGGTTGGTATGGCCTTGATATTTTCTATGTCGATGACCAAGGGCGAGTTCAGCTTTTAATGAACCAGCAGGACTATCCTTTTAAATCGCCATTTTTCAAATTACAACTTTCACAATCATTCGGTCACGATTGGCTTGAGGCGGATGTAGAAAAAGTCTTTGAAGCTTTTGGAGCTTCTAACGATCAACACATTGAGTTTGAATCATTCTTTCCGAAAGTTTATGGGTTTGCCCATAAAGTAGTCGTGGAAGGCGAAGTGCAAGGAGCCATTTTTGCTTATCCATATATCAAGGAAACCTGCACATCTGAGGATATGGAAAAAATTGTGAAAAAGATGGTTGAATGTGGAGTGAATGAATTAGAGGCCAGTGCTTCAGTTACAAAGATGAAGAAGTTCACTGAAAAAGATTTTAGTAAAATGAAGGAGCTTGTTGGAATTGTAGGGGACGAAGTGTCCACATTCCATTCAGAGATTTCAAAACGAGAGGCTCGCATTTTGGATCTTAACTCAGAGTTAGGAAATAAATATCGTTATCATAACCTTATTGGTAAATCGAAGAAGATGCAGCAGGTTTATCATCTTCTTTCGAAAGTCTCGAGTTCAGAGTCCACGATTTTGATTCAAGGGGAAAATGGCACAGGTAAGGAAATGGTGGCGAAAGCGATACATTTTAATTCGCCAAGAAAAGATGCTGTCTTTATGGCGGTGAATTGCTCTGCATTTAACGATAATCTTTTAGATTCAGAACTTTTTGGCCACGTGAAGGGTGCTTTTACAGGGGCTATCAAGGACAAAAAAGGTGTCTTTGAGGTGACCAATGGAGGAACACTTTTCATGGATGAAATTGGGGATACTTCACCGTCCATGCAGGTAAAACTTCTTCGTATTCTTCAAGAAGGAACGTATATGCCAGTAGGGGCTACTACTCCTAAAAAAGTAAATGTAAGAATCATTGCGGCCACAAATAAAAATCTCAAAGAGATGATTGCGAAAGGTGAATTTCGAGAGGATTTATATTATCGAATCAATGTCATTAACGTGGCATTACCATCGCTTCGTGAAAGACAGGAAGATATTCCCGTTTTGATGGATTTTTTCATTCAGAAGCGTTGTGAAGAAGTGGGTCTTCCACTTAAAGCATTCTCAAAGAAGTGTTTAGAAAAAATGTTAGACCATGCTTGGCCAGGTAATGTACGTGAACTTCAAAACGAAGTTGAGCGTCTGGTTGTTCTTGCGGGTGATGATAAAATGATTACGCCCGACATGCTTTCGGCAAGAATCCTAGAAAGTGGGGAAACTCGTCATGCTGGACATGGAAGTAGTGCAGCAGGAAGTTTCTTAAAAGGCATCAATACGAACGGATCACTAAAAGATGCTTTAGAGGAACTTGAAATCCTTATGATCAGAGAAGGATTAAAACGATGTGCTTTTAACAAATCGAGATTGGCCAAGGAATTAGGTATTTCAAGGGCCGGATTAATTATGAAGGTCGATAAATATGGCCTTGATAAGCGTGCACAGAAACGAGCGGCTGGCGAATAAAAATAATCTTAGCCAATGGCCACCTCAACGTGGCCATTTTTATTTTCTCTAGCCGTGTTAAACTTTACCCCTCAATAATACTTAGGGTATAAATAGAGTATATTATTGAGGAGGATCTTGATGCTTACCAACGAGCAAAGACGCGAGCAGTTGCTTCAATTAAATCATGAAGCGGAACTAGGTGGTGGAATCGAGCGAGTGAATAAACAGCACGAGCAAGGAAAATACACTGCCAGGGAACGAATTAGTAAGCTCCTAGATACAGAATCATTTATTGAATTTGATAAATTTGTTGTTCATAAATCCACTGCATTTGACATGGAAAAAACTAAATACCTAGGTGACGGAGTCGTGACAGGTATTGGTAAAATTAATGGCCAACAGATTGCTGTTTTTTCTCAGGACTTTACCTGTTGGGGTGGGGCTTTGGGTTTAGCTTATGCTAAAAAAATTTGCAAGATTATGGATTTTGCCATTGAAAATAAAATTCCTGTTATTGGAATCAATGATTCTGGTGGGGCAAGAATTCAAGAAGGTGTGGAGTCATTAGCTGGATATGCTGAGATTTTTTACCGTAACGTTCAGGCTTCAGGAGTTATTCCACAAATATCATTAGTTATGGGTCCATGTGCTGGTGGAGCTGTATATTCTCCGGCCATGACGGATTTCATTTTTATGGTGGATAAAACGTCATATATGTTTGTGACTGGCCCTGACGTTATTAAAACAGTGACTCATGAAGAAGTAACAAAAGATGCTCTTGGAGGAGCACATACTCATAATGAAAAATCAGGAGTGGCCCATTTTCGTTGTGAAGATGAAGATGATTGTTTTGAAAGAGTGAGGGAACTTTTTGCTTTTATCCCTAGTTCAAATCAACAAAAACAAACACCAAAACTCACGAGTGATTCTTTTTCTCGAAAAAATAATAAGCTACTTGATTTTATTCCGAATAATTCAAAAAAACCATATGATATGCATGAGCTTATCTTAGAGGTTATTGATGATCAGCACTTTTTAGAAATCCATAGAGACTTTGCTAAAAATATCATTACGGGATTTGCTTCCGTGGGTGGAATTAAAGTGGGGATTGTGGCCAATCAGCCCAACTATTTAGCTGGCTGTTTGGATATTGACTCATCAATTAAAGCAGCAAGGTTTGTTCGTTTTTGTGATGCTTTCAATATTCCAATAATTACATTAGTAGATGTTCCAGGTTTTTTACCAGGAACGGTTCAAGAGTATGGCGGAATTATTCGTCACGGAGCTAAACTTCTTTATGCCTATTCTGAAGCGACAGTTCCATTAATCACTCTAATTACAAGAAAAGCTTATGGTGGTGCTTATGATGTGATGGCTTCTAAACATATTCGTTCGGATATTAATCTTGCTTATCCCACGGCAGAGATTGCAGTTATGGGCGCTGAAGGAGCTGTTAATATCATCTTCAGAAATGAATTGAATGGCCTCAAGGGTGAAGAGTTTAATAAGAAGAAAGCAAGTTTGGTGGAAAACTATGAAGCTAACTTTGCCAATCCATACCGTGCTGCTGAGTTGGGATATTTGGATGAAATTATTTCTCCTGAAATAACAAGACAAAGGCTTTATCAGTATCTCAAAGCTCTTGAGAATAAAAAAGTGAACAGACCAGAACGTAAACATGGGAACATTCCACTATGAAAGGTAAACGCGTCCTCATTATCAATCGTGGAGAAATTGCCATTCGTGTTGCGAAGGCTTTAAATGAGCTTGGATTAGTTTCTGTTGGTGTTTGGACTGACAACGAAACAGAACCTCCTCACTTGGAATATTGCCAGGAATGGGTTCATCTTGCGGGTTCTGACAATAAAGATACCTATTTAAATATTCCTAAAATCATGGCGATTATCGAAAAATATAAAATTGATGGTGTGCATCCTGGGTATGGGTTTTTATCTGAGAACAAAGAGTTTTCAGAAATTCTGGCCAAGAATGGCATTACTTTCATCGGGCCCAATCCTACTGCGGTTTACAAAATGGGTGCTAAAGATATTTCTAAACAGATCGCCAAAGAAGCTGGTGTGCCGGTTGTTCCTGGGTCAACAGGTGAAGTAGAAACCATCGAGGAAGCGATCAGGATCGGTAATGAAATTGGTTACCCTATTTTATTAAAAGCGGTTGCGGGTGGTGGCGGTAAGGGAATGCGGCCATGTCAAAATGAAAAGGAAGTTAGAGAAAACTTTGCGGCTGTTCAGCGTGAAGCTTTATCAAGTTTTGGATACGGGGCCCTTTTAGTAGAAAAATATATTCTTAATCCCCATCATATTGAAGTTCAGATTCTCGCTGATAAAAAAGGCAATATTTTTCACCTTTTTGAGAGGGAGTGTTCGATTCAGAGAAGACATCAGAAAATTATTGAAGAAGCACCTTCTCCATTTATTGGGAATGATGAAAAAGTTAGGCTGGATATCTGTGAAACGGCGGTAAAATGTGCCAAAGCTGTAAATTATGATTCGGCAGGAACAGTTGAATTTATTATGGGCGAAGATAAAAAATTTTATTTCTTAGAAATGAATACACGAATTCAGGTTGAACATCCTATTACTGAAGAAGTGACAGGTGTGGATCTCGTAGCGAATATGATCAAGGCGGCTTTTGGTGAGCCTCTCGATTTTAAAACACAAGATGAAATCCACCTTAATGGACATGCAATTGAACTCCGTATCTGTGCAGAGGATCCAATTTCCATGTTACCCGCACCTGGGAAAATTGTTGGTTTTGAAACGACGTTTCCTCAAGGAATTCGTTTTGATCACTGTATATATCCAAAATACACGATCACTCCGGATTTTGATCCGATGATTGGAAAATTGATAGCGAAAGGTTTTAATCGTGAAGTTGCATTGAGGAAAATAAGAAATGCTGTACACGGCTTAGTGATTGATGGAATCAAAACCAATATTGCTCTCCATAAAGTTATTTTGGATGAAGAGACCTTTAAAAAAGGTAAGTATTCAACCAGTTATATTGGAACGATTAAACCTCAAGAAAAAGTGGCACCTAAAGAAAATATTGAAGCCTTCATGTTAAAAGTTGCAGCGATTGAACTTAATCAAATGAGTGGTAGATCATGAGATATTATTTTTTAAATCATCGAGCTTGAAGCGCAAAAGGCAAAGCTGCTTGGCTGATGACCACCGCGCCTCCACGTAGGGTTGGAAGGCGCAGATCAGTTCGATATGACGTGGTAATCCTGCGCCCGGAGTAGCTC